>NZ_CADEGP010000008.1 GCF_902826915.1 uncultured Nitrosomonas sp. | reverse complement strand
ATACAATTGTATCACTCGAGCTATTATCCTGGGAGTATTGCCGTGCAAAGGTCTCATTTCGCTTGTGTCCTCATGTCAAAAAACAACTCTGGGGCGGTGAGTTTTGGAGTGATGGCTATTTTGCGAGTACTGTTGGTCGTCATGGCGATGAACACACGATAAGGAACTATGTTAAGGGACAAGGGAAAGAGTATCAAAAACTACACGAAGATAGGCAGCTTGCACTTTTCTAACTTCCCACATCTCACAGCTCTGATACCTCGCCCCTTGGGGCGGGGGCGTTCATTGACCATGCACTGAATCTTTTGCAGCTGGAATTCCAGCTTCCAAATACCTCAGGCAAGTCTCGCCACGGGCAGCCAACCCGCATTCGATACAGCATGCCTTCTACCGTCATGCGCAGATTGCGCTTGTTATAAATGGCTTCTTGAAGCAGAATCTTCTCCAGCTTCGACCAGAACTCATCACTGAGCATTAATCGGGGCATCGCAAACTCGTTTTGTTGATGGTATAGGAACCCCGGTATTACGAGTTTGTTATTATCTATTATATGCTTATATCAAAACGTCAACAGACCCTAGTCGATGTTTTATGAAACCTTACTCTGCATAAGGCATTGTATTGTTATGTAAAATTAACGATTCCAACAATCCGCTACATTTCCACCAGCACCTTGAGCTCCTGTATTTCTCAAAGTAAGTGTGCCGCAGACATCTGCCGCCATCGAACCGATTGGTATTGCCTGAAGTATGAAAGTATTGTTATCCACAAATTGTAATGAAATATTATATTGTGCCGCTCCTGTTCTCGGTGATTGGGTGATAGGTAGTGTTACAGCTATATCATCACCTGTATTAATAATTCCATCCGCACCTACAGTTGCATCATACTGGTTATTTTGTGAATAAAATCGTTCCATAAATTGAGCATTCTCATACAGTATTGATTTTGCAACAGTTCGGTTAGATTGTCTTACATAATCTTGGTAGGATGGGAGCGCAATGGCTGCGATAATACCTAGAATTGCCACTGTTATCATTAACTCAATCAAAGTAAAACCCATCGCTTTAGATGGATAGAAAGGGAGTTTCATAAGCTTTTAGTCTCCGAGAATTCTAATTCCAGCGAGCATTTTATAAATAATTTTGATACTCAGTTGTTACAAATTTTTATATCGCCCATCTTGTATTCAAGAATCGATGGCAACGATTAATGATAAAAATAATTTACTTGCTAGATTTATTTTAGTGCGAGAGCTCTCGCCACGTAATTCTGCCACGTAATCCGGCAGCACCTTTCGCTGTAGTTGTCTGTGAAAGAGTACCATCGGCTGTTGAGTACACAAGTGTGTCAGAATCCGAATGACCTCTAATCCGTGTAACGCCACCTACAGCAAAACCAATATCCATACCTGCCGATAGCCCGTCATCAAGCGCAAGAACCCGATTTCTGTTGGTATCAAATGCTGGAAAAGAAAGCATTCCCCCTGTTAAGAAATCGAGCGCGTTAACAACTCCTCGACCGCCAAAATCGCATGGTGATGTAGAAGGCATAATAGTAGAAAATACCAAGATTCCATCTTCCAAACTAGGCACGCCTGTAATTCTTTCACCGCTAACGGGAAGATTTACATACCAGCCTTTAATCGTGCTCGAATAGGGTACCAAATTTCGTGTTGCAGTCCTGACTGTTCCGTCAGTTATCACTTGTTGTACAAGTGCTCCCGTTGCTACTGTTGCTGTAGTACTATCATCCCAAATTCCGTAAACAGTCTGACCATTTATACTGGTGGTATCAGCAGTCTCCAAGTATTTTCCTGTGCCAAATAAAACCAACTGACCGCCTTTTGGGTGAAAGCTTACAGAAGGTGGAGAAATGATAGGCTGCGATGTGCCGGATACAAATAAAGGCGCTCCACTAATGGCCACTTTCCAGCTTGAAGGCGTAGCAGAGCTTACATCAAATTTCCACAAATTTCCTTTGATATCACCCGCATATATGACATCGACTTTGCCATTACCATTTGAGTCAAATGGGATTGGCGTTGAGAGACCGTTTCCTGTGCCTGAACTGGCAATCAACTTAATATAATCCGTTCCAACTGTCCAAGTACCATCTTCACCGCCTGAAATAAACAAAATATAAAGGACCGCTTTACCGCCTGTGCTGTTATAACCGTTACCTACAATTACAGCCCATTGATTGTTCTCCATTTTGACGATTTGCATTGATTGACCGGTAAACGAATTAATTTGCGGATAATTATGGCTATAACCCATGTCAGCATCATCAGCGCTGGTAAACTCCCACAGTAATATATTTGCTGCATTTGCTGCAGTAAAGGTCGGTGCTAATTTTGTCGTATCCGCTGGGTTTGTAACATCCAATGCATAATAGCCTTGACCGCCGCCATTCAGCCCACCAACAAGGATACTTCGCCAGCTCGAAGTTGAGCTAGAATAAACATCACCCGTCATCGGAGACCCATCGACGAAATAGCGATGATTGGCGGTATAATCTTTGTCCGTCAATCTACTTAGATTCTCATAAACCGTGCTTGGCATATAAGTTAACAATTCTTTGCCTGCATCAGCTGTAGTGCACCCTGCTGTTACTCCAGCAATGCAGGCATTAAACCCATGTAACATCCCGTCATTGGCACCAACGTATATCATCGGAATGCGATCTTTATAGCTAGTATAAAAAGATTTATAGCCGGGATGGTCCACATCAGAATAACCTGCACTTGGCTTTCCTACATAGAGCGGACCAGAGTTCACTATATCACCTAGCTTACTGACAGGACGAGCACGAAAATTATTGATCGAAGTGGAACTCGAGCATGTAAATGTTCCAGTTGCGCTCTCACGTGTTGAGCCTCCCCGCAGAAATGCTACTCTCTCAGGACCACAATTATCAGTAGTACCCGCAGCGTTCTTATCGAGTAACGCCTTTTGGACAGTGGTTAAATTACCATATTCAAATGAAACTCCATCATTACTACCCTTTGTAATAATGACCCGTGAAGCAGGATTAATGATTCCTGATGCAAGTGAGACTTCCCCAGCATTCCATTCTGCTGTGCCGAATACTCCGGTGGAACTTAGCGGAATCGATAATAACTGCCCACTCCAATCGCCACTATTAAACTTTGCTTGATAAACGCGTCCATTTGTCATCAGTGAGTTTGAATTGGCTGCCACAGCCGAAGCCGATCCTGTTCGAGCCACGATATTTTTTAATGCGCTGGATAGTGCATTTGCGAATGAAGTAGGATCAGCGGCGCTAAAAAATTCTCCCCGGCTATTAACAGCAGCGTGCCACAAATCATCTATTTTGGCGGCCTCACTTGTTGTTGGATTGGGCCAGGTTTGTGTTCCAGAGGGTAACTCTGTCATTGTGCCCGTTACTCCTAAACCTACGGTAAAGGTCACCAGGTGCTGCCAAAATGCCGGATCGTGAGGATTGGTTGGTACCTTATTGGGTAAATCTGTGCGCAAATCATTTTTCCAGTATTGCATGGCTGCATCAGCTAATGTATCACTATAAGCATCCGAATAAGGAAGCGATGGGATATATGTATATGTTGCCGGGATCGCAGGTGAAGAGTGATTTGTAATACTAGAACCAGACAAATTATCTGAATTATCCAAGCCAGATATAGAGCCCGCAGTCCAATAGCCATCCGTCATCAAAATATTATAATTTTGCCGGCATTCATGTTGGGTGCCACCAGTCGAACCTGGTGTCAGACCCCAAGGTCCTTTATCATCTGTTCTTTTAAAGTACTCGCCGACCGCGAGTACGGCTTCCCGCAGCGGTGTGCCTTTTGCAGGAATATCATGGTCATATAGATTGGCAAAGAAATTTGTTCTGTCTGTGCCCGTAAATTGCCTTACACCAGTTTTGACAACAGTCGTTGCTGCACCATCGACTGTTGTAGAAGCTTTATTGATAGCTGCAAAGCCAACTCGCATGGTGTTTCCTTGCGCCGCAAATGCTCGACCTACGCCTGCTCGAGATAGTAAAATGCGCGAACGATAATACGTATACCAATTGGCAAAGTTTTGAATTTCTTCATTATAAGTACATGTGGGCGCGGCAACACAATCAGAGCGATTGGAGTCGCCTGTGTAGGTATAAGTAGATGATTTGATTTCTATTTTTGTGTAGCTACCGGCACTATTGACGCTACCACCATTATATTTATAGTATACGGCAGGATAAAAAGTTTTTGACTGACTACTAGAAAGAGTTCCATTATTTTCTAACCAACGTGCTGTTTGCGTATTGTTAATTGTAAGGTTACGACAACCAGCGGCAGTATTCAATGGATTGTGGTACGCACATGTAGAGGTGGCGTTACTCATCAACGATCCATCGGCATTACTCCAAGGTAGATACCTTACTGTAGGGTCGTAGTAAGTTTTGTTAACATAACTAGAGCGCAGAGATGCGGTGTACTTGTTAGTCGAATCAAAATCGACAACATAATTGTTGTAATCATCAGCACCATAAACACCTGATGCGCGAGGAAACATATAACGTACACCTTGAGTTATTAAATTTTCTGGCATGATCTCGAAGTGCATTGATCCAGAATCATCGAGTGTGAACATGACATTTGGAGAAATGTTTCCACCTAGAAAGAGTGGAGTATTCGATAACGGTGGGAGAGCATGAACACTGCCGGTTAAAAAAACTAACGAAAAAAACAGCGCATTTGTTAATGTTAAAAAACCGTATAAATTTCTTTTCTTCATGATCTTTACGTCCTTGACAGTATTTTTTATAACTATGGCCTAAAAACCTCTTGTATCCATACAACAGTACCTTGCCTGGCTCCTTGAGCTCGAACAGTAATGCGATAGTAGTGTCGTAAAGTATTTCCAGGCGGTGTTTTCTGTATCCCTTCAATCAAATATGTAGGTGGTGGGACACCGATTGGTAGGCCAGGTGCTGTGTAAGGAACACCATTAAATCTAAAAACGTTGCCTTCTACATAATTAATCGGACAGCCCGGGTTACAGTAGGTATCCCAGGATTTAGCTGGAGCATCAACACCTGCGCCGTAATAACAGAATCCGTCAGTGCAGTTTGTGTCAAACTCACTCATGCCTTCAATCGATTTGGGTGAGTTTGTAGAAGGGTCATTGTCACGAATATGATGTTCGGCATAGCGCAGAGCCATTTCTGCTGCTTGCATTGCGAGCATGCGGTCTCGCATATTGGCCGACATTCTTTCTTCTATCGTTGCCATTTTTACGGCTGTTATTCCGAGAAGAGATAGAGCTAGCAAGAAAATCAAACCTGTCACAAAGACAGCGCCACTTTGCTGCTGAAAATAATAATAATTCCTACTCATGGCGTATCATTAATGCGGTTACGTAAATTAATCGTTGATGTAAATGCGCGTCTTAGCCGCCTATCTGCCGGGATGACAATTGATGCACCATTGCAGTCGAGATAATTGCCTGCTGAAACAACATTTGTTTTTTCAGAGCGAATCAAAACACAAATACGCGCTGTGATAACTTGCTCCCAATCGGCTGGTAGATCGGTATATTGATCAACGGATTGATCACTGTTGGTATCCACTCCGTAAAGAATTTGTAGGTCTTCTACATCGCTTAATAGTACTGGACCAACAGGTGCTGCTCCTGGTACACCCGGGGTAAAAGAAACTTGCCCGTCACACTGTAATTCTGCATTGGCCGCATCAATGTTAAAATGATTCTGGATGATTTGGCCCGCAACACCTACCACAGTACCTTCGCAATCACTGTCTCCGATTGCTCCTTCAAATTGCACAGTTAAAGTATCGGCCACACCGGTATCGCCATTCGTGCCACTGATGGCGGTGCCGGTAAACTCAACTTTAAATCCAGTAAATGGTATTTCTACATGTCCGGCTTGCTTGATACTTCGTCCAATAATTTCCAACGCGAAACGCCCGTTTTCTTGTACCCGGGCATTATCTTCTTGTTCGCGAAAAACTCCTTGGCTACTGACAAACACAGTGCCGATAACGAGTAGTAATACCAGACCTACTATCATTCCAATCATCAGCTCAATCAGAGTGAAGCCACCCTGAGCGTTCAGTTTTCTATCTTCTCGTTCGGGTTCGAACCTGTTTTGATCAATGACCGAAGTAGTTATCACGGCGCAAACCTTGTTAAAAAACATTGAGTATTTGCTGTTCCCCCTGGACAGTTAGGACTAGGGTTAGGGTCATCTGCCATTTCTTTTTCTGTCCACATTAAAGTAATTGAATATCCTGCTGCTAGGTTTCCATTCACAGTACCAACACCACCGGGAAGTAATCTAGCGTTAGCTGTATTCCATAGAGCATGATCAAAAGTCGCGATTTGTGCCGGACTACAGGTATTTGCTACACAATCCGCGCTGCTGGGAATATTTGCTGAAAGTGCATCATATGCTCCGGAGGCTACACCTGCTATGTTGGCACGCATACGATCGGCAATATCCTCTGTTTGTTTGCTGGCTACAGAGCGATAATATGCAACGTTGTTACTACGCGCACCGGATACAACCAGTGCCGCCATACCTAGTAAGCCAAAAGACACGATTAGAAGCGTAATTAGCACTTCAATTAAGCTAAAGCCATTGCTCTGCATTTTCTTTTTTATTGAAAATATCCTATTTATCCGCATGTTCCTGTACCTGTTTCAGAACGAAAGCGCCCTTGATTATTTAAGACAATAGCTTTTGAATGCGATCCCCCACGACTATCGCATAGCGTAAAAGTATCGTTGAATCCCATTGAATAACCATTGGCGGTAAATGTAATTCTGTTCTTTCCCGAGGAGAATGTGTTTCCTCCCGAGAAAGTTGTCCCAATCTGTAGAATTTCTTCTCCTGCGTCAACTACACCAGCATTATTGGCATCGGCAAACACTAACCAGCCATTCGACCAAGTTGTTCCTCCTGTGCAGCTAGTACCATTTGTGCTGGGACAAAGTGAAACCGGGCTGCTGCGTCGAACGGCTTCACTTTTAGCTAAAGCCAATGCCGAATAGAAACTATTACTTTGTGTTGTTAATAAATTGTTTTGAATAAATGTGCTAAAACTTGGCACAGCAACTGATAACAAAATACTGACCACGCTCAATGTGACCAGTAGTTCAATCAAGGTAAAACCATGTTGGTGTAACCGTTTAATCAGTTGCGTTTTTTTCATGCGCGGAATCCCATACCATCTTTGTTTTATCTTCTAAGCTCATTCATTAATATCTTTCGGCTAGATTCTAGCGGCCATAATTTAGACAAACTTTAGCTTTTAGAGCGGAATCTTATGTATCTCTCGATTGTTGGATTCAATGCAGAGCATCTATATCCAATTGGTATGGGATAATGTTTGCTTTACCAAGCTTTGCAATTTTTCAGGATGAGCAAATAATTAATCCATCATGAAGCAGGATATAGTTGTCATTGGTGCGGGAATCATTGGACTTGCAACGGCTGAAAGGCTTTTAGCACAGGGCGCGAATGTTACGATACTTGAACGAAATCAAGCAGGACAAGAATCATCCTGGGCGGGTGGTGGTATTTTATCGCCGCTTTTACCATGGGATTATTCCGATCATGTCACACAACTTACCAGCTACAGTGCCAAGCAATTTCCAGCTTGGGCTTCAGCTCTGCAGGAGGTGTCTGGGATAGATCCAGAATACGAAATGTCCGGCATGTTGATATTGCCGCCTTACGATTTAGAAATTGCTAAGCAATGGTGCGCGGTTCGGGGGATTGAAATCGAACAACCCACAGTTTCCAATATTTCTTCTATCGGAAAAAATTTCGGTTCTGATAGAGTGAAAATGCATGATCGTTCTTTGTTTCTGCCAAATATTGCTCAAGTGCGTAATCCTAGGCTATTACGAGCATTAATCAGCCGAGTTTTACAGTTAGGTGGGAGAATCATAGAAAATTGTTCAGCCTATTATTTTAATTCTAATCATAAACAGATACAGTCGCTTACATCGTCTTGTGGGGAATTTGTTTCTGATTACTATATTGTTAGCGCCGGCGCCTGGAGTAAAGAGATATTGGGAGTTCATGCTCTGCAGCTCGATATCAAGCCAATAAAAGGGCAAATGTTATTATTTAAATTTAATATACCACCGGTAAGTAACATTGTGGTACAAAATGATTTTTACATGATACCTCGCCGAGATGGTCATATGCTCATTGGCAGTACACTCGAGGATGTAGGGTTTAATAAACAAACGACGGTATCAGCATTTAACCAGTTATTAAGACACGCTTATGACATTTTGCCGTCACTTCAAATGATGCCCATTAAGCAACACTGGTCAGGATTACGCCCTGCTTCATCCAGAAATATCCCTACGATTGGTTGGCATCCGGTTATTCGTAATTTGCTGATCAATAGCGGACACTATCGCTATGGGGTGACGATGGCACCTGCTAGCGCTGAGATCCTAGTCAATGAGATGACGGGTGCTACACAACCATTCGATACCTCTCCATACCAAGCAGGATGGGAAAATAACTAACGTTCATTTAGGCCTTGGGTAATGGGAACACAACCGACTCTACAACACCACTTAACTCTTCTATCATTACATCCTCACCAATTTGATCGGCACCTATTTGTTTGAGTCTGGATATCACTTGTTGCACTAGAATTTCAGGTGCAGAAGCTCCGGCCGTAATGCCAATAATTTTCTTTCCGATGAACCATGCTTCTTGCAACTGCTCGGCATGATCTACCATATAAGATTCCACATTGGCATTTCTCGCCACTTCACAAAGCCGATTTGAGTTCGAGCTATTGGGAGAACCAACCACGATAACTAAATCACATTGGTTAACCATCTTTTTAACAGCATCTTGACGGTTTTGCGTGGCATAGCAGATATCGTCTTTTTTAGGGCCGGTAATCATCGGGAAGCGTTTTTTTAGAGCATCGACAATGCGTGCAGCATCATCGACAGATAACGTAGTTTGGGTCACATAAGCCAGATTGGTCTCATCTTTAACCGTTAAAACCTCAACATCCATCTCTGTTTCTACCAGATACATTCCTTTGTCTTCACCTTCAATCTGCCCCATGGTGCCTTCAACCTCAGGATGACCTTGATGGCCGATCATAATGATCTCCTTGCCATCTTTACGCATCTTACCTACTTCGACATGAACCTTGGTAACCAGCGGACAAGTTGCGTCAAATACCTTCAATTTACGATCGGCGGCTTCCCGGCGGACCGCATGAGAAACGCCATGTGCGCTAAAAATTAGAATGCTATCTTGTGGTACCTCATCCAAGTTCTCCACAAAAACTGCGCCTTTCTTCTCCAGGTTTTCTACCACAAATCGATTATGCACTACCTCATGACGTACATATATCGGTGCGCCATGCATTGTAAGCGCTCTTTCTACAATTTCGATTGCGCGGTCCACGCCGGCGCAAAAACCCCTTGGATTTGAGAGTAATACTTTGATCATTTTTTCATTCTCCAACAATGAATATTATGTTTGCACTTATTCGGTAATAGATAAATTTTACAGACAATAAAACTTAGCGGTTTTTAAATTACGCAGTATTTTATTTTTCTCGATAACGCTCGGCCAGTAGGGTGCGTTTTTCATAAGCTTCACGAGCGATTTGGATATCCTCAAGAAATTGCGGCAATTCTTTGATCAGTAATGCTTGTGGGCCATCCACCAACGCGTTACTGGGTGCCGGGTGAAAATCTACCAGTACCATATTGGCGCCTGCAACGATGCCTTGTGCAGTTACATGCATAATGTCCAATATGCCCTCCGGCGAGCTTGCACGTGTTCCCACTGAATGTGAAGGATCTATACAGACCGGCATGCGTGTCAAGCGCTTGACCGCCGGCACATGTGAGAAATCGACAAAATTACGATGCGGGTCACCCATGTTTGTTTTCATGCCACGTAAACCGAAAATCACTTTTCGATTTCCTTCCGAAGCTAAATACTCTGCAGCATTCAAAGATTCATCCAAAGTAATGCCAAAGCCTCGCTTGATCAATACCGGGAAATTCTGCTGACGACCAACGATTTTTAATAATTCAAAATTTTGTGTATTCCTTGTACCTATCTGCAACATAACGCCGGTTGCACTGCCTGTCTGGTAAAGTGCGTTACCTATCTCTTCTAAATGAGATTCGTGCGTAATCTCCATGGCGATCACTTTTATTCCATATTTTCCTGCCATATCAAATACATAAGGTAGGCATGTCTTGCCGTGGCCCTGAAATGCATATGGGCTGGTACGCGGTTTATAAGCACCCATACGTGTACAAACCTGACCGTGTTCATGCAATGCCTTCATCATCATTTCCACATGTTCAATGGTGTCAACGGCGCATAGACCGGCAAACACGTTTAGCGTGTCTTGCCCAAAACGAACATCGTTATATTCAAAATAAGTTGGGCGATCGTCATTTTTATGTCGACCTAAAACGCGATATTCTTCGGATACGCGTACAACGCTATCAACACAAGGCAAGCAACTCACATCTTCAATGGATAATACTTTGGTGTTACCGATTAAATATATCTCTGTTAGTGCTTGCTCGATGCCGACCTCGGTATGGATGCGTGTTGATATCCCCGTGAGATTGGCTAGATGCGCCATCAACTGTTTATATTCCGGGCTTTCAGGTCGGGTATTGGGAGCAAGAATAAGAATCATAAAGTAATTTTAGAAAGATAATGCTAATTTTCAAGCGTAAGATAGGTGACCGAAGATTTTAACCGAAAAAACCATTAGTTACCATGACTTCAATATATGCTCAGATTGCTGAATATTATTTAGGATCGCCAATAAGCAATTATTTTAGTGAACTTTGAAATCAACCTTACGGATAAGATTTCTGTCTAAATCACCCTGAGACAATTTGTCACATAGCTATTTTAGGAAATTTCAGCTAATGTTCTATAGTTAAAATAAGTCAAAAATTCATCCTATACATGCATCATGTTCAGTGATCTCAGTCAATCACCACTTAGCAAAAACTTGCATCGATTATTTCTGCTCCGAAATATCGCTATATTTGCCCAATGTCTCACCTTTACCATTGTGTACTGGAGCATTGATATTGTAATCCCCTGGCTACCCATGATCTTCGTTGTGGTATTACTCGCAGTAATAAATCTGCTTACATGGGTGCGATTACATCGCATATGGCCAGTCTCTCACCTGGAATTCTTTTTTCAATTGTGGATTGATGTTCTGGCACTGAGTGCTCTGCTATATTTCAGTGGCGGATCAACTAATCCATTTATTTCATTATTCTTGTTACCCCTGACTATCGCAGCCGCTACGCTACCTTGGCGCTATACATGGATTATGGCTATTATTACAATTGCTTGTTATACGCTATTGTTATTCGTTTATATACCTCTCCCGCACGAGCATAGCAATCATCTGATAGAGTTTGCATTGCATGTATCTGGAATGTGGCTGGCATTTGTATTAAGTACGGTAATCATTGCCTGGTTTGTCGTTAGAATGAGTTCTTCCATCCGCGATCGGGACCGCGATCTTGCCAAAGCACGTGAACATGCCTTGCGCAATGAGCAAATTATCGCCTTAGGCACACTGGCCGCAGGTGCCGCTCATGAGCTGGGCACGCCGCTCTCGACGATGGCGGTAGTAACCGGTGAATTACAGCAAGAATATACGCATGATACAGAATTCCAAAACAACATTCATATATTGCGGGATCAGATACTTCATTGCAAACAGACTTTGACTCATCTGCTGGCGAAAGCAGGTCAAACAAGAGCTGAACATGGCAGCGAGCTTGCTGTTGACGAATTTCTCCGTCAGATATTGGATAAATGGAAGTTGATACGTCCCTCTGTTAAATTCACGTATCAAAGTACAAGCACACAACCCGTGCCTCGAATTATGGATAATCAATTATTGAACCAATCTATACTCAATCTTCTGAATAATGCCGCAGACGCCTCTTCAGAACGTATTGAAATCAGCAGCCATTGGGATAATCAAGAACTGCACCTGGAGATTATTGATGACGGCAAAGGATTGTCAGCAGAAGCATTGCAGCGTGCTGGCGAAGCTTTCTTTTCCAGCAAAGCGCCGGGACAGGGTTTTGGCATCGGCTTATTTCTGGCTAATGCCAATATAGAACGATTTGGTGGTAGTGTTCGCTTGTTTAATCTTGAGAATGGTGGCGCCTGCACACAAGTCGTTTTGCCATTGATAGGATCAATCGCATGATCGAATCCTCATTAATAGACAGTACCGAGGATCCCAGTTTATTGATCGTCGATGACGATACCATTTTTTGTGAAGTGTTAGCAAAGGCCATGAGAAAGCGTGGCTTTTTCGTGACATGCGCGCAAGTTATTGAAGATGCTCTAAATCTAGCTGAACAATCGACACCTGAATATGCCATTGTTGATCTAAAATTATCCAGCGAATCTGGATTGGTATTGGTCGAGAAATTAAGAGCCTTGGATCCTGGTACCCGCATTGTCATGCTAACAGGCTATGCCAGCATCGCCACAGCTGTTGAAGCAATTAAACTTGGCGCTACCCATTATCTTGCAAAACCTGTCGATGCGGATCAAATCATGGCAGCTTTTGAACGTACAGTTGGGGAGTCGGACACACCGATCAGTGCGAACCCTTTATCAGTAGGTCGATTAGAGTGGGAATATATTCAACGCATTCTTGCAGAGAACGACAATAATATCTCGGTGACAGCAAGGATATTGAATATGCATCGGCGCACGCTGCAACGCAAACTTGCCAAAAGACCTCTGCGGGAATAAATCTACGGTTAGCTCAGGCTGGATGGAAATCTTGCGATGATCCGGATATCTTGCCCAATCATGCGTACATCCTGAATTTTGAATTCTTTTTTTTGCTCAAGACAGGTTAATTCAGGTAGTTTAATTATTCCTCGCGCATCATCACCCAGCAAATGTGGCGCAAGATAAAAAATCATTTCATCAACCAATCCAGCTTTAATCAATGCACCATTCAATTCACGCCCGGCTTCCACCAGCACTTCATTGACTTCCAACTCAGCTAAAATGGTCATCATTTTCTTCAGATCAACTGAGCCTTCCATATTGGGTATAACAATAACTTGAGCGCCCATTCCGCTAAGCACTTTCTTTTTATCTGGATTCCCATCGTGCGCGGTGAAAATTAATACTTCGTTGTTATTTTGAAGCAATTTCGCATCCAACGGGATAGTCAAATGACTATCTACAATAACCTTTTTGGGTTGGCGTGCTGTTTCAACATGCCGAACTGACAACTGTGGATTATCGGACTTTACTGTACCAATGCCTGCTACGATAGCGCATGAGCGCGCGCGCCATCGATGACCGTCATGTTGTGCAGCTTCGCCAGTAATCCATTGGCTGATTCCGTTGTTCAGCGCTGTTTTTCCATCTAAACTGGCAGCAGTTTTCAGTCTGATCCATGGTCTCCTATCGGTCATGCGAGTGATAAACCCCACATTGAGTGCTTGTGCTTGTGTTTGCAATAAGCCTGTTTGCACAGTGATTCCCGCTTGTTCTAGGAGTGTGCAGCCACGTCCGCACACAATTGGATTGGGATCTTCCATGGCTATTATGGCCTTGGCAATTCCTGCGTCAATTAGGGCGTTAACACAGGGTGGCGTTCGTCCATAATGACTGCAAGGCTCCAATGTAATATAGGCTGTTGCGCCACGCGCCCTTTCTGAGGCTGAGGCTAGTGCATTAATTTCTGCATGTGGCTGCCCCGCCATTTCGTGCCAGCCGCTACCTACGATTTGATCATGTAGAGTGAGCACGCAACCTACACGAGGATTGGGTGTTGTACTGTAGAGTCCTTTTTCTGCCAGCCGCAGTGCATGTGACATGAAAGCGTAATCGGCGGAAGAAAACATCTAGAATATCTCTCTGATAAGATAAAAGATAGGAAAGTCCAGCTTAGAAAATACCGAAAATCATCAGAGACTTTCTGATGGATCTGGGATACTTCCTCCCGTTGTAATTGCTGCCCCGGCTATTGCACTTCCTTAATCGCATCACGAAAATCATCCACGTCCTGAAAGCTTTTATAAACAGACGCAAATCGGATATACGCTACTTTGTCGAGCTTATAAAGTTCTTCCATCACGCTTTCACCAATACTGCGTGATGAAACTTCGCGTTCACCTTTAGCCAGGAATTTTTGTACAATACGATCAATTGCCGCATCGACATAACTGGTTGGAACTGGACGTTTGTGAAGCGCTCTTTTAAAGCCTGTTAACAATTTGTTACGATCAAATTCCGCGCGAGTACCATCATGTTTCACGACCTGAGGTAAACGCAGCTCAATCGTCTCATAGGTTGTAAAGCGTTTATCGCAAGCCAAACAGCGTCGACGACGGCGAATTTTGTGGCCATCCTCACTTACGCGCGAGTCTATGACATTGGTGTCATCGGTATTACAAAAAGGGCACTTCATATTTAATCATGATCTGTAATCTTCAAATCAAGTCACGTCACGTGTCGGCTTTGGGATTATCCATACACCGGAAATTTTGCACATAATCGTTTTGCCTCGGTAGCTACACGTGATATGACTGCCGAGTCTTCAGGCGCAGCTAGAACGTCTGCTATCAGATTCGCCAATTGCTCCGATTCTAATTCTTTGAAGCCCCGAGTGGTTATTGCGGGCGATCCGATGCGAATGCCACTGGTAACAAAGGGTTTCTGCGGATCATTGGGGATAGCATTTTTGTTAACCGTGATATGCGCCATTTCAAGCGATTCTTCTGCTTGCTTGCCGGTTAAGTTCATCGCGCGCAAGTCAACTAAGAATAAATGACAATCGGTCTGTCCAGATACAATCCGCAATCCGCGATTGGTTAACACCTTAGCCATGACTCTCGCATTATCAATTACCTGCTCCTGATAATCTTTGAACTCCTTAGTCGCAGCCTCCTTGAATGAAACAGCTTTGGCTGCAATTACATGCATCAATGGACCCCCTTGGGTTTGTGGGAAGATCGCAGAATTCAATGCTTTTTCGTGTTCGGGTTTGGCCATGATGACGCCCCCACGTGGGCCGCGCAATGTTTTGTGCGTAGTGCTTGTGACAAAATCAGCGATGCCGACTGGATTTGGATAAAAGCCTGCTGCTACCAACCCAGCATAATGTGCCATATCCACTAACAAATACGCTCCAACAGCATCGGCTATTTTCCGAAAACGCTTCCAGTCTATCACCCGAGCATAAGCGGAAGCACCCGCTACGATCATTTTAGGTTTATGTTCATGAGCTAATTTCTCGACTTCGTCGTAATCAAGCAACTCGGTTTCCGGAACTAGTCCATAAGAAACGGAATTAAAAATTTTTCCGCTCATGCTCACGCTAGAGCCATGGGTTAAATGACCTCCGTGCGCCAGCGACATGCCCAGCAAAGTATCGCCCGGCTTTAGCACTGACAGATAAACTGCTGTGTTAGCTTGGGAACCCGAGTGCGGTTGTACATTCACATACTCAGCGCCAAAGAGTGCTTTTAATCGATCAATCGCGAGTTGTTCAACCTGATCCGCATACAGGCAACCACCATAATAGCGTTTGCCTGGATAACCTTCGGCGTACTTATTGGTCAGAACGGAGCCCTGGGCTTGCATGACAGCGGGGCTGGCATAATTTTCCGATGCAATTAATTCGATATATTCTTCTTGGCGTTGTACCTCGCCTTTAATTGCTCGCCATAAATCCGGGTCGACATTTTCTATAGTGTGTTTCTGCGAAAACATGTTAGTACCAATCCTTCGAAAATTATTAAAACCTCTATAGTAACATTACCTGTTGAAACGCAGATAGTTGATCAAAAAGGCAGTAACAAAATGAATAAAATTTCCTTGCTGCAGGTTATGTCTTTGTCTCTTAATTGGTGCCAGCGTTCTCATTGTTGAGAATGACCTGGTAACAAATGAACTGCACGAGCTATTTCAGATGAGCGATCCATTTCTGGTACAGCCTTTCAGCTACCCTATTTAGCGCTGCCACCCGCTCAGATAAATCTTTTTCAATCTCTTCCATTGATTGTACTGATGGCTCGTTGATGCTGGCAAGCTCTTCTGCGGCTACGCTGCACCAGTCGCGTACCAAACGTTCTGTCATTTCGACATGGCATTGCATGCCTAAATGCATGTCGAGTGCAAAAGCCTGATTCTCGCAGTACTGATTGGATAGGATGCACGTGGCGCCTTGGGGCAGGCTGAAAGCTTCGCCGTGCCAATGAAAGGAATTGAAAGTGGTTAGATCACCAAACCATTTCCGCGCGATTGGATGATCCGGCACGGTGACTTCACCCCACCCCATCTCTTTCACCGGATTGGTGCTGACAGCGCCTCCCAGTGCCTTAGCCATCAATTGTCCACCCAAACAATGGCCCAATACCGGCATATCCACGGCAGCTGCGTGTCGGATCAGTGTTAGCGACGATTCGATCCAAGGTAAATCATCGTTGACGCTCATTGGCCCACCCATAAACACTAAACCACTGAATGCATCGATACAGGTTGGTGGTTTTTCTCCAGCGTCGATTTTAATCAGGCGCCAAGGAATATGATTGTTGTCGAGAAATGTGGCAAAATAGCCCGGCCCTTCGATGGGTATATGTCTAAAAATTGCAACCGGCTTCATAAAAGCTTCCTGTCATTATATTGAATGATGTGATAATTAATTTTAGCTTGTTTTACAGCATGCTGAAAATTCAGGTTGGTTTTTCTTGGACACTTATGAGTCGCTCATTCACCACAAATCGTAACTCTTTGATTGTTATTTGCTCAAAATGGATCGCGCAATGTCAGTAAAAAAATATACCTTTTCTGATTTGGTGCGGATTGAGCAATTACGTAAGATCGAATCGATCAAAGCAGAAGAACTATCCTATACCAGCACCAAGAATATACCAAGTTCTGCAAGCAGCGACTTCAGTTATCATGAATTCATTCATCAGCTGAAGATTCGTGCTCATCATTTGATTTACGAGAATGCGCTAGCAGATAAATTGCGGCAGCCGAGTCAACAGTTTATTCGGGCGCGCCGAATAGGTTTGATCATAGCAGTGATCTTGGGCGGCTTGGCAGCGAGCCAGGCGGTGAGCGAGTCTTCCACGCTGAATATTTATTGGTTGCTTGCTGTGCTGCTGGGATTTAATCTGATTTCTCTATTGCTATGGATATCCGGCATTACTTTGAATTTACAAAGCTTAAGTAGTGGCGTCGTGGCGCAATTAGCCAGCTGGTTGCCTTACCGGCATAAACATGATCCCACGATCGCATCGTCGGCATCGCAGGCTTGGTGGGAGAGTTGTTTAACGGGGAAGGTAGGAAAATGGCGTATCAGTGTACTAACGCACCAACTCTGGTTGACTTACTTAACCGCCGGATTAGTGTTGTTGATATTGCTCATGTTGGCCAAGCAATACAATTTTATCTGGGGTACGACATTATTGCCAGAAAGCACTTTACCTAAACTTACCCAAATCTTAGGTTCACCTCTGGAGGCCGCCGGTTTAAAAATACCGGATAGCCTGCAAACGGTTGCAAGCAGGATAGGGGCAGATAAGCAGGATGCGGAAACGCGGATGGCTTGGGCTACTTTTTTGATTGGCAGCTTGATAGTTTATGGCATATTTCCACGACTGTTATTGCTCGGTCTTTCCTGGGTCATGCAAAAATGGAGTGAGTACCGGTTTAAACTGGATTTATATCTGCCTTATTATATTGAATTGCGTCAGTGTTTGATGGGACGCGATGTTAAAGCGGAAGTTATCGATGCTGATCCGCAGGCAGGTGTAAAACCTGCTGACATAGCTCGTCCGCCTAAAAATATCTCTATTCCAGCTAATGCACAAGCGTTTGGCATTGAATTGGATAACACAACACCCTGGCCTGAGCGGGTGACTTGCCGATTGAATATTATCGATCAGGAATCTCACGACGCAGCGATTTTGCTGATAAATAACATGAAAGCTCCTGTATTGTTGGGTGTGGCTGCACATCGCCTGCCGGACCGCGGTGTGCAGCGCATGATTAAAGAATTGGTCGATAGCAGCAATACTAAGCCCTGGCTAATTTTATTGAATAAGTCATCCGCATCCGTTACGAGTGCGCGTGAGTTTGCTTGGTTTCGCTTGGCGGAAGCTTGCGGCATTCCGGCTGAACATGTGATTACTCGATAAATTATGATAGTCAAAAAGCCCAATGGTTTGGATGCACAATTATTGCTGAATATTGCTGTTGTCGGACATACCAATACCGGTAAGACATCATTGATTCGCACCATGCTACGTAGCACCGAATTCGGTGTTATTGAAGATGCCGCGGGTACAACGCGGCATGTTGAGCAAGCGACAATAAGTGCCGACAACAAACCGATTCTGCATTTGTATGATACGCCCGGTTTGGAAGATTCCAGAGCTTTATTCGCGCACATCAAAAAGCTACAAACCCAATCAAAATTATCGTCACCGGCACAAATATTGGAGCAGTTTGTAGTTAATATCTCTGTCAGTGATCCATTGGAACAAGAAGCAAAGGTCATTCGCCAGGTACTGCGCAGCGATATTCTTTTATACATCATTGATGTGCGAGAGCCTTTTCTAGAGAAATATCGTTTGGAACTGGAAATTCTCACGCAATCCGGTAAACCGATTATTCCGGTATTTAACTTTATTGCCGGACATGATCGGGAGCTGGCGAAATGGCGCGAGCATTTGACTGCTTTTCATATGCACGCAACGCTCGAGTTTGATACGGTTGCATTTGCCTTTGACGCCGAGAAACGTTTGTATCAGAAAATGCAGACCTTGCTGGAATCTCACTACGATCGATTGCAGAAGCTGATCGATTATCGCGCCAAATTATGGAATCAGCTTTGCTTGTCGGGTGCCAAGCGGATTGCTGAGTTGATTGCAAATGTCGCTTGTTACCGCGAAAGCAAGGCGACGAACAACAATTTAATCGCAAATTCATTGACCGAAAATCGAGTACACGATTTTGTTCGTAAAGCCGAACAACATTGTTTGCATGATTTGTTGGTAATCTTCAATTTCTCAGAAAAAGATGTCGAAATTCAGAAAATTCCTGTCAGCAATGGTCAGTGGCAGTTGGATATCTTCGCGCCCGGTATACTTAAGGCGTATGGGTTGGATGTCGGAAGTGCGGCGGCTAAGGGTGCTGCAGCAGGCGTTGGGATTGATCTGATGGTCGGAGGTATGAGTCTGGGAGCGGCTAGCGCATTGGGTGCCATCGCTGGCGCTAGTTGGTCGACGTTCAAGCGCTATGGTGATGAAATCAAGGCGACCGTCAAAGGTACCAAATGGCAGTGCGCGGATGAAACTACTTTACAGGTATTGTATTTGCGCCAGAAACACCTATTGAAAAAATTGATGCATCGTGGGCATGCGGCGCAAGATACCTTGCAGGTGGATAAGGCTGATGACGAGAAATTACCTAATGACTGGAGCAAATTGATCAGCGCCTTACGTCAGAATCCAGGCTGGCAAGAGCCTTCTGCTCTGCGTAACAGTAATCCGCAATATCAGCAGGTAGAAACTAAATTAGTCGGTGAATTGCTGGGTGAAGAGTAATACTTAAAGCGTTCTGAGCATTCATTATGCAATCGTGGTCTACGATATTTGGAAGAATGTGTTGGTTATAGTTGCGAATACTGCTTGTCTCCGTGGAATCTGTTTTGTTGGGTTTGTTTTATGAAGATGCCAGGATTATTCAAGAAGTGGCGAAGTAGTTGGGGCAGTTGATCAGGATCAAAAGTTTTAAACAGAAAGACGCAGCGTGAATGCTTGCTGATCGTTCTCCATAATGTTAGCCGGTCAGTACGATGCTGAGTATATTGCATTGCAACGTGAAGGTTAGCACGGTGAATATTAAAACCGCATCTTCTTGCAAAAGATAAAAAACGGATTTGCTGAAGAACGCAACAAATCAATTTCTGTGTAGACTTTTTTGAATTTTAGTCATAAGAAATGGCTCATTAATAAAGATTAAGTATAATTTAATGTACTCAGTTGGGGCGAGATTCAATGTTTTCTCAGATATCTGTGGTAGTTTTAGAGTGCTTTCTTCAGTTTTATGCGAATTCAGCAGAAAAATTAATGGGTGTTAGAGTAAATAATGCCTTTTGATGGGTCTGATTGATTATTTGGATTTATGAGTTGCGTGTAATCTTGTGGCTTTAATGCCGCACGCTTTTTGCAAGCGGAACCAATTTTTGGTGCGAATATCTGAGTTTTATGCTTTATTTAGTATTCATTGTCGCAATTGCCATACTTATTCTGGGGCCTTCTTACTGGGTTAAACATACTCTGACGAAGTATAGTTACCCCGATGACCGTTACCCAGGCACTGGCGCTGAGTTAGCGCGCATATTGCTTGATTGGGCAAATTTGCAAGCGGTCAAGGTTGAGGTGACTGAGCAAGGGGATCATTATGATCCGATTGAGAAGGCCGTTCGCTTAACACCTGAAAAATTTAACGGCAAATCGTTGACAGCGATTACTGTAGCCGCGCATGAGGTTGGTCATGCGATACAAGACCGGGATGGTTATTTGCCGTTAAAATTGCGGACACGATTGGTTCAGATTGCTGCTCCGATTGAAAAATTAGGTGCGGCAATTCTGATGATTGCTCCTTTCATCACAATAATTACACGGGCACCGGTCACAGGTGCGCTGTTTTTTGCAGGTGGCTTGTTAACACTGGGCACGGCTACAGTTATACACTTAGTGACGCTTCCAATGGAGCTGCATGCCAGCTTTGCGCGGGCAATGCCTATGCTGCAGCATGGTAAGTATCTGATACAAGAGGATGAGCTCCATGCACGCAGGATTTTACGTGCAGCAGCTTGGACATATGTTTCGGCTTCGCTGATGACACTACTTAACATCGGCCGATGGTGGGCTATTTTACGGCGCTAGGATGGTTTGGTATTTGGGATTCCTGACATTGCAGCATTTCAATGCAATACTGAATACTGTCTTGACCCTGTCATTTAAGCAACATACTATATGATGCTTAGAATCTTATTGGTTAATAAAGTAAATAAAGGATAAACATGATGCATTCGGTTAGGCGACAAAAAGCAAACAATATGCGAGGGTTTACACTGCTCGAGCTACTTGTTGTAATGGTTATTATTGGTTTGTTGGCTGCATACGTTGGACCGAAGTATTTTTCGCAAGTCGGTAAATCAGAGATCAAGATGGCGCAAGCGCAAATAGATGCATTAGAAAAAGCATTGCACCAATATCGCCTGGATGTAGGTAGTTATCCGGCGACTGAATTGGGTTTAGCCGCATTGGTGAACCGTCCCAGTAATGAGCCCAGATGGCATGGACCCTATCTTTCCAAAATGCCACCAGCCGATCCTTGGGGGCGCGCATATGTTTATAAGTATCCTGGCGAGCGTTCCGAGTTTGATTTGCTCTCGTATGGCAGAGACGGGCAACCCGGTGGCGATGGTGAGGCGGCCGATATCACCAACTGGTAAATTAGCTTATGCGTTTTGAAGTGAAAGCGGTTATTTCCGGGCAGGGAACTGTACATTTAGAGTTGGAAGCCAACAGTGAGGCAGAAGCACGCCAGCAAGTGATGGAACAAGGCGGTATGGTGTTGAGTGTACGCAGGAGATTTTCCGGTTTTGCGTTTAAATCGCGCACCCATTTTCCTTTAGTGCATTTTAGTCAGGAATTGCTTTCCTTACAAACTGCAGGGCTAAGTCTAGTGGAGAGTATCGAAACTTTGCTGGAAAAAGAACAGGATGCCAGCAATCGCAAAATTATCCAGAACATTCTCGATCGACTCTACGAAGGAATAACTTTTTCACAAACATTGGAAGATTACCCGCAAGCATTTCCGCCGTTATACATTGCAACGGTTCGTGCCAGTGAGCGGACTGGCGATCTTGCTGAGGCGCTAACACGATTTATTACGTATCAGTCGCAAATGGATTTTGTCCGTAAAAAATTGGTGGGTGCGTCCATTTATCCCGTATTGTTATTGGTGGTTGGCTTGCTTGTCTCGGTTTTTCTAATGGTATTTGTAGTTCCCAAATTCAGCGCCATTTATGACGATATGGGGAGCGACTTGCCTTGGTTATCGTTGTTGCTAATTAAATGGGGTCAGTTTGTGCATGAGCGTGGCTGGGAATTGGCCATTGCCGCAATGGCGCTGTTGGTTGTGATGGGATACATCGTTAGTCGACCCACCTTCTGGGCCAATGCCATGCAGCTATTGTGGCGGATTCCTGCGATTGGCGAACATATGCGGGTTTATCAATTAGCTCGTTTCTATAAAACACTTGGTATGTTGCTTCGTGGCGGAATTCCTGTCACGCAAGCATTGGAGATGGTCAGCGGATTGTTGCAACCTCATTTTCGACCCAAAGTTGCTGCAGCTGCCAAACATATCCGTGAAGGTAAAACAATTTCCAGCGCAATGGAGCAAGAGGGGTTGACGACTGCGGTGGGTAATCGCATGCTCCGTGTTGGTGAAAGAACCGGGTTGATGGGTGATATGATGGAACGAATTGGCAATTTTCATGATGAGGAGATTGCCCGTTGGGTGGAATGGACAACTAAGCTGATTGAGCCTCTATTGATGGCATTTATCGGCATTGTGATCGGCGGCATTATTATTCTCATGTATATGCCTATTTTTGAATTGGCAGGAAGCATCAATTGATGGAAGCCTCCGTACAAATTGACAGCAAACAACCCATTGATCTCAATCAATTGGCTGAAATTCATCACAAAGCAGCAGCACAAGGTGTTTCTGTTATTCAGATTTTGGAAGAAGATGGCGCTTATACGCCCGATGAGCTGATGCAGCAGCTGGGTCAATTAATGCGTATGCCCGTGCTGGAGATGAAAGAGATCCATACATTACAGCCTGCTTTTGATATTTTGCCGTTTGGTGAAGCAATGACGCATGAGTGCGTGTTGTTTTACAACGACCAGAAGTATTTATTCGCGATTAGTAACCCATTCTCCGGCAAACTACGTGCATGGGCGGAAGAACGGTTTGATCGGGCAGTGGAATGGTATTTGGTGCATCCGGCCGATTTGAGCGCTTTCTTCACCCAGCAAGAAAAAACCATGCGTGCTATGGATCAAGTGCTGTCATCGGCTGAGCTGGATAAGATACAAAGTGGTATTGAAGATTTATCGTTGAAGAGCATTAACGAAGGTACCAGTAAAGTAGTGCGGCTAGTACATTCCACCTTGTATGATGCGCATAAATCACAAGCCAGCGATATTCATTTGGAGATGTCGCCGGGTTTATTGTCGATAAAATACCGCATTGACGGTGTGTTGACGGCTATTGGAACCATACAAGGCGCGGATCTTGCCGAGCAAGTTGTTTCTCGCATTAAAGTGATGTCCGAATTGGATATTGCAGAGCGCCGGGTGCCACAAGATGGCCGGTTTAAAATTTCTATCCAGGGGCGAGAGATAGATTTCCGGGTTTCCATCATGCCGAGCATTTTCGGCGAAGATGCAGTGTTGCGTATTCTCGATCGTCAGGCGTTATCCGATCAACTCGAAGGCTTAACCCTGAACCAGCTGGGTTTTAATCAGGCAGCGATCGCGAGTATTCGGCGCTTAAGCTCTGAGCCCTATGGAATGCTGCTGGTCACCGGCCCAACCGGTAGCGGCAAGACGACATCTTTGTATGCTGCGATATCAGAAGTGAACAAAGGTCATGACAAAATCATTACGATTGAAGATCCAATTGAATATCAGCTTCCGGGTGTTTTGCAGATACCGGTAAATGAGAAAAAAGGACTCACTTTTGCGCGCGGTTTGCGTTCAATTCTGCGTCATGATCCTGACAAGATTATGGTAGGCGAGATTCGCGATGCTGAAACTGCGCAAATCGCCATACAAGCTGCGTTGACTGGGCATTTGGTGTTTACCACGGTGCATGCAAATAACGTATTTGATGTGATTGGCCGGTTTTCACATATGGGCGTGGATCCCTATAGCTTTGTGTCCGCTTTGAACGGAATTGTTGCGCAAAGATTAGTGCGCTTGCTCTGCACGCATTGTGCCGTGGATGAACGTCCAGATGACGGTTTGATTGAGGAATCCGGTATTCCCCTGGAGCAGGCAAATCATTACACATTCCGGAGTGGCAAAGGCTGTGGGCAATGCCGAGGCAGTGGTTTTCGCGGTAGAAATGCGATTGCTGAAATTTTGTTGTTGAACGATGAAATTCGTGAATTGATCGTTGCTCACGAGCCGATCCGGCGTATCAAGGAAGCAGCCCGAGACAATGGCACCCGTTTCTTGCGCGAAGCGGCATTGGATATGGTTAAACAGGGGCAAACCAGTTTAGAGGAGGCGAATCGTGTCACGATTGTGGCGTGATCAGATTCAGGTGTTTCTGGCGCCAGGGCGGCTGGACTGGGTGCGTTTGAAACGCGGACTTAAACCAGTGCAGACTGCCAAAGTAACGGTATTCTTCGAGCCTGTTGCGGGTGTTCCTGTCTGGCATACTGCGGTGCAGCAACTGGAAAGGGTTTTGGCAGAAGCAGCTGGAACGGAAGTGTCTGTGATTCTATCCAATCATTTTTTGCGCTATGCAGCGTTGCCGCCGCAAAACGAAATCGCCACTCCGGAAGAAGTGAAATCTTACGCCGAATTCCGCATGCGTGAAGTATATGCGGAGCGGGTTGATTCCTGGGTACTCAGTATTAGTAATTGGAATCCGATCGATGGTGCGGTTTGTGCGGCGATTCCACGCGATTTGCTGGTGCAGCTGGAGCACATGGCATCAAGTCATGGTTGTAAGATTAAAGTCATAGAACCCTATCTGGCATCGGTTTACGATCGATGGCAAGTGCAATTGAAGGGAGAAAAGATCTACTTGGCAGTAATTGAGGCGGGACGTATTTGCATCGCGATAACGCATCACGGTAAGTGGCAAAGCATCAGAAATCAACGGATTTTGCATAATGCGGCCGACGATCTGTTGGCGGCATTGGATCAGGAAGTCATCTGGTCTGGAGCAAAAGAAGCGATGGAGTTTGTTTATCTATTTGCACCTGAGCACCCTGAGCTGACCTTACCGCAGGAAAGTGGCTGGTGTATCATTTCGCTCCCCGCTGGGAAAATGACAGCCTTGGCGTATTATCCATCCGTTCCGACCCATCAGTCTGATCTCAATCAATGTCCCGCCTGAAATTACGATTTCCTTATCGAGAGCAATCTGCGCCACAGCTTGATCTTTCGCTGTTGCTGCTGGGTTTGTTGATAGTTGTTGCGGTATTTTTTCAATTTCGTTATCAGGTTGAAGAGATCAATGCCTGGAGTAACCGAGTTGAGCGCATGGAGAGACAGCAGCAACAAAAAGCTGCCCCACGCACACGGGCTACTTCCCGTATCCGTGAATTTGGCCAGGAAATCCAGAAAGAAATCACACAAGCCAATGCAATCCTGGATCAGCTGAATTTACCCTGGGAGATGTTGTTTGATTCGATCGAACAGGCAGCGACCGAAGATGTTGCCTTGTTATCATTACAGCCTAATTTCTCCAATCGCAGCTTGCGTTTGAGTGGAGAGGCCAGGAGCATGGCCGAGTTACTGGATTTTGTGGAAGCGCTGGAACGGGAATTGGTGTTTGAAAATGTGCACTTGTTAAATTACAAGATTAAATTAGAGAATCCGCAGCGCCCGATTATTTTTTTGTTAAATGCCGAATGGATTCAAATTACTTAAAAAGAGAATTGCCACAAATTTCGTGGAATCGACTTATGCCGCTGCTGCGCTGGCAGCTGGGGCGCCTAGGTAATCTGGGCAAGGTCGGCATTGGTTTGATGTTGGCAACAGGTATTTATTATTTGCTGGTCGTGATGCCGCAAGAGGCAGAGCTGCAACAACTTAAAGATCGAGCTGTTGCGCTGCAGGCACAGGCTGCGTCGAAAAATTCTTCCAGTGAAGGCGCGGATTCCGAAGCCAGTAAAAGAATGAGCGGCGATCAGGCATTACAAGTGTTTTATGACTTCTTTCCGCGGGTTGATTCTTCGCCATTCTGGATTCGTGAATTGGTGCGAGTGGCTAAGAAGCAAGGTGTGGAGCTAACTAGTAGCGAATATCGGCTGATAAATGACAACGATGCACGTCTGGCGCGCTATGAAATGGTTTTGCCGGTGAAAGGTAAATATTCCCAGATCCGTGCATTCATTGCCGAGGCTCTGGAAGCTGTCCCGGCTATGGCGATATCGGCGATCGCTATCAAGCGTGAGAGTACGGCCAGTGATAAGCTTGAAGTGCGACTGGAAATTAACCTTTATATGACTAAATAATAAAATGGATGCGGCGGAAAAAAAACGGAAAATGATCATTGGAGGAGTACTGGTAGCGACAGTGATCGCTGCGGCTTTGGTCGAAGTTGATGACGAGCCTGAATTTCATGTTCCAGAGGCCCTGCAATCAGGAAGAACGGCTCAGGACAGAGCTAAAAAAACGGAATCGAACGCTGCGCAACTGGATGTGAGTAAGCTTGGACAACGGAAATTTAGCCCGGTCGCCGGTGAGTTGTTTGCGTCTACGACTTGGGCGCCGAAGCGAGCTGTTATCGACGATCATGAAGAAGAACAGCAGGCAATCAGAATGGCACAGGCCGCAAGAGCCTCGGCACCCCCCGCACCGACAGCGCCGCCTTTGCAATTCAAATACGCAGGTAAGGCGATTGCGGACAATGAAACATGGGTATTCCTGTCACAATCAGGAGAGAATTTGATTACCAAGATTGGTGCAAAAATTAACGATACCTACCGACTGGATTCGGTCAATGACAATGCTATCACGATGACTTATTTGCCGCTTAATATCAAACAGACGCTTACGATCAATAATCAAATAGCAGGAACTTTCCGATGAGAAGCTGGAGAATAATTGTCCTTAGTGTTCTGCTTGCAATTACAACAGGATGTGCAATCGATAACAAATCGTTCTTACTCAGGAACGTGGCATTTTCGGATGCACAAAAACTGATATCAGAAGGTCAATTAGAAAGTGGTTTGCAAAAACTCGAACAGGCGGCTCGCGAAGAGCCTGAGAATAGAGAAATTCGTGCAATGCTGGCGCGGATACGTGATGAAATACTGGGTAAGCAATTGTTCGATGCGGATAATGAGCTTTACGCGGGTAATTTAGATCAGGCCGAACAAATTTATCAACGTGTTTTAAGCGTTTATCCATTCAATGAACGGGCAAAAGATGGTATTGGAGCAGTAAATTTAGAGCGGCGTCATATTGTCATTGTTGAGTCTGCAAAAACGTTGTTGGCAAAAAGAGATGTGACCGGAGCAGAAACAATTATTCGCGCTGTATTGCAGGAAAATCCACAACAATCACATGCGCGGCAATTGATTTCAGAAATCAATGCAAGCCTGTCTCGCCCTGAGGTGACCGATCTAATATTGGAATCCGCTTTTAAGAAAGCGGTATCGATGGAATTTAAGGATACTGATTTGAGATCGGTATTTGAAATCATGTCACGCACGGCTGGAATCAATTTTGTTTTTGATAAAGATATCAGACAAGATACCAAAATATCTATTTTCGTTCGACAAAATACCATTGAAGATATTCTCAAATTAGTTTTGACGACCAATCAATTGGCTTACAAGGTAATTAATAACAACTCACTGTTGATTTACCCGAATACACCAGCCAAGCTGAAAGACTATCAGGAATTGGTTGTGCGCAGTTTTCAGGTTGCGTATACCGATGTGAAACAAATGGTGGCGATGGTCAGAGGCATCGTTAAGGCCAAGGATATTTATGTCAACGAACAACTCAATCTGTTCATCATGCGCGATACGCTCGAAGCTATACGTTTAACGGAACGATTGGTGTCATTAAACGATTTAGCTGAACCTGAAGTCATGTTGGATGTTGCAATCCTTGAAATCGCACGTGGGAATGATTTTCTTCTTGGCCCCAACATGCCGCAGTCAGTAACATTTAGTGGTTTAACTGGCGCCGGAGCGGCAGCCCCGCCAGCAACTGCAATACTCAATCAAATTGGTTCTGGTGATCTGGGTCTTAAAAGTTTTACAATAGCTAATCAAGTCAGAATTGATTTTTTGCATAATCTCTCAACAGGCGACATACTTGCTAATCCCAGAATTCGGGTGGCGAATCGTGAAAAGGCTAAAATCCATATTGGTGAAAAACGTCCTTTCTTTACAGCCAATGTTCAACCTGGGATTAATTCCGTTGTTACTTCGACTCCCACTTTTATCGATCTTGGTGTGAAGCTTGATATCGAACCACGAGTTGGTTTGAATGATGATGTTACGATAAAAACTACGCTTGAAGTAAGTAATTTTGTCAGAGATGTGCCTGGTCCAAGCGGTGCAACGGCTCCACTCGTCGGGACTCGAAATGCGGAAACCATGCTAACCTTGAAAGATGGAGAAACTCAGGTCCTGGCAGGCCTTATTGATAATAGGGAATTAAGAAGCATGACTGGTCTTGCAGGAATCTTAAATATCCCTGGATTGGATAGATTGTTTTCAAATCAGAGAGTGAACCGCACAAAGTCTGAAATTGTTCTGTTAATTACACCACGAATTATTCGTAATATTCCAAAACTAAGTAATTTAGAAAGAGAATATCATTTCGGCACTGCCAGCGAAGCGGGTAAATTGCCGGTTGTGATTCAAAAAACCGCAGCGCAATCCCTGGCAATTGCGCCAGCCGGTTCTGGCTCTGGTTCTGGCTCATCTGCTGCAAGAGGCTTGGATGCCTTTGCTGCAGCACGGGAAGAATCGGATATTCCTAATCCTTTTGCCGCTGCTGCAGCGATGACGCCTACATTGACGATGCAAGCGCCAACCACGGTTGGTTTGGATAAGGAATTTTCGGTCAATGTTCGGTTGGTCGGTGCAAAACCGATGGTTAATACGGAGCTCCAATTAAATTATGAATCCAGCGTCTTGGAAGCGCTCGATGGCGGAGATAAATCCGGTACGCGCACTATCAGGCTGGGTAGAGACCAAACGACTGGTTTGGCTACCCAAATACGATTTAAAGTGATTGCGGCCAATCCTGGCATCACGGAAATCAATATTCAGAATGCCACTGCTGAAGATCTGGAGACCGGAGAATCGGTCGATGTGATGTTGCCTTCAACCGCAACTGTCAATATTAAATAATTTTCATGCGGAGTTCATTGACCTTCTTTCGTAAACATAAAGGCTTTACACTGATTGAGTTGATGATCGTGGTTGCGATCATGGGGATTCTGGCGACAGCGGCCATGCCGTTACGTGAGCTCATGGTAAAGCGAGAAAAGGAGCAGGAGCTGCGCGTTGCATTGCGCCAGATACGTACCGCAATCGATGCCTACAAGCTGGCTACCGACGAGGGACGCATCGCCAAAAAAGCCGACGAATCGGGTTATCCTCCCAGGCTTGAAGAACTCTATATGGGCGTGCCGGATATTAAAGACCCCAAAAAGAAAATTATTTATTTTTTGCGCCGCTTGCCCAGAGACCCCATGTTCATAGAACTGGATATTATGGGTATGGGTATACCGTTAACTCCGGCAGAAGAAACCTGGGGGAAACGAAGTTATGAAAGCCCTTGGGATAGCCCCAAAGAAGGCGATGATGTTTTTGATGTTTTTTCACTTTCGGAAGCCATCGGCATGAATGGTGTCCCTTACCGGGAATGGTGATCGCATGTCAGCAAATCTGAGACACCAGGGATTTACCTTGATCGAGTTGCTGGTGGTCATGGCCATTGTTGCCACGTTACTGAGCCTTGTCGCCCCACGTTATTTTAGTTCGCTCGATAAAGCCAAAGAAGCGGTATTGCGACAAGATCTCTTGATTATGCGAAATGCAATAGATCAGTTTTATTCCGACACCGGAAAATATCCGATTGATCTGGAGGAGTTGGTGGACAAGCACTATTTACGCAAGGTTCCGATAGATCCATTTACTGAAAACAATCAAACCTGGATTGTGATGCCGCCCAAGAATGAAATGGAATCAGGTGTCTATGATGTTCACAGTGGTCACACCGGGCAATCTGAAGATGGTACCTATTATGAAGAATGGTAAGCGATTCTTTCCGAGTCGCATTTTTTAGCGAGGTAGGATGTTTCATCAGCTGGAAAATGGATTTGTCTATCTCTGGGCTTTGTTTTCTATCGCTTTGGCTGGCGTTATCATGGCCGGGGCAGGGCAGGTATGGCAAGCCAAATCCCAGCGCGACAAGGAAGCTGAACTGTTGTTTATTGGCGAACAGTTCCGCAAAGCCATCATGTCTTATCATAGTAGCGGCACAAAGCAATACCCGGAAAAATTGGAAGACTTGCTGCAAGATGGTCGTGCAATAAACGTTCAACGTCATTTACGTAAAATCTATCTGGATCCGATCACCAACTCGGAGGAATGGGGTTTGATTGAGGAAACTCCGGCCAATACCGCCTCCGGTGCGGCTGCGACACAAAACAGCGCAGCGTCGAACCAAAGATCGGCGACAAACCCAAGTTCAGCCACGAATCCGAGCGCAGCTTCAGGGTTGGGCGCAGCTTCAAGTTCGAGTGCAACCCCAAATAGTCCCACCGCTTCCAATCCAAGCGCAGCAGCGAGCCCCGGCTTGACCCCTAATGCTAATCAAACGGCGGGCACTGCTGGACAAGCTTCCGGCAGTAATCCGGCAGCGAGCACCAGCTCTGGAATGAGCTCTAATATTGGGAAGAGAATCATCGGGGTATATAGTCTTTCGGAGAAGAGGCCCATAAAAAAAGACCAATTTCCAGAGGTTTATGCCAAGTTCTCGGAAGCTAAAACTTACCAGGACTGGAAATTTATCTATAAGCCTGGAGAAGGTGCCGCTGCAAAAGGATCGGCGTCGTCACAGAATCAACCTAGTGCCCCTGGAGCAGCGCCAGCGAAAGGCTCGCCTTTTTCACCGCAATCCTCCCAAGGCGCATCGGGTTCGTCCGGTTCATCTGCTTCGCCTTTCGGGTCGCAATCTTCTCCAGCACCCGCTCAAGGCGCTTCACCTTTCGGGTCGAAATAGCTCAGCGGGAAATTTTGAGATATCACAAATCGTATTCCCGTATCATTCAGCTCCGGTATTGCGGTAAGCCGTCACCTGAATTTCAATTTTCATGCGCGGATCAGACAAACCGGCCGCCAGCATCATTGCCGATGGTCTGATATCACCGAGATACTTGCGCATCACCGGCCAGCATTTCTCGAAGTCTTCGGCTTTGGGAAATACATACGTGACGCGCACCACATCTTTCATGCTTGCACCGGCTTGTTGCAATGCCGACTCGATATTCTGGAAACATTGTTCCGCTTGCTCCAGCAGATCATTAGAAATAGTCATTTTGCTGTAGTCAAAGCCAGTCGTGCCGGATACCAACACCCAGTCACCTTCGACTACCGCGCGAGAATAGCCGATTTCCTTTTCAAATGTTGAGCCTGAGCTGATGAGTTTACGTGCCATACTGTGTCCTTTTTGTCTGATTGAGAAAATTTTGCGCAAGATATCTCTATAATGGCGCAATGCGTTTATTGTAAAACGAGTTTTGAGTCGGCGCTTTCAAATCTGGAATGACCATGACGATGACATTTTATTGGCATGACTACGAAACATTTGGTGCCGATCCGCGGCGTGATCGTCCGGCACAATTTGCCGGCGTGCGAACTGATGAGACGCTGAACGAAATTGGCGAGCCGCTGATGATCTATTGTAGGCCGGCGCGAGATTTACTGCCGCATCCTGAAGCCTGCCTACTCACTGGCATTACGCCACAATTGGCCGATGCGCAAGGGGTGCTGGAACCCGAATTCATTGCGCGTATTCACGCTGAATTGGCGCAACCGGGTACCTGTGGCGTTGGCTACAACTCGCTGCGGTTTGACGATGAAGTGACACGCTTTACCCTGTATCGCAATTTTTACGATCCCTATGCGCGCGAGTGGCAACAAGGCAATTCACGTTGGGATATTATTGATCTGGTACGTATGACGTATGCGTTGCGCCCTGCGGGTATCACCTGGCCGCAGCATGAAGACGGGCAACCCAGTTTTAAACTGCAGGATCTGGTTGCGGCCAACGGTATTCTGCATGAATCCGCGCATGATGCTTTGTCCGACGTGCGTGCCACGATTGCCCTGGCGCGTCTGATACGCACGCAACAGCCGCGCCTCTTTGGCTGGTTGTTGCAACTACGCGATAAGCGCAAGGCCACGACACAGCTTGATCTAACGACGCGCAACCCGGTATTGCACACAACGCGCATGTATCCGACTAAAACCGGTTGTACTTCGCTGGTCATGCCCTTGATTATGGAACCGGAAAACAATAACAGCGTGCTGGTGTATGACTTGCGCCATGACCCGGAAATGTTCCTGTCGCTGAATGCAGACGAACTGAGCCAATTGCTGTTTACCCGTAACGACGACTTGCCCGAAGGCATGCAACGGCTGCCGGTCAAATCAATAAAGATCAACAAATGCCCGGCACTTGCGCCACGTAATACTTTAGATGATGAAGCCGCTGAACGTATCGCACTTGATCTGGATGCTTGTTACCAACATTGGCAAACATTATGCGCGGTTCCCGAGTTCTTTCAGCGTGTGGCGACTGCTTATACCAGCCGCACATTTGAGTCATCCGGTGACGTCGATGTGGCTCTGTATGATGGTTTTCTAAGCAACGCGGATGCAGCATCACTGGGACAAATACGAGCAGCTTCACCGAAACAGTTGGCAAAAATGCAATTTGATTTTCATGACAAGCGATTGCCTGAATTGTTGTTTCGCTATCGCGCCCGTAATTGGCCGGAAACATTAGAGTCAGTAGAAGTGGAGCGGTGGAAATTGTTGCGCTTGCAGCGCCTGACGCAAGCAAATGGTGGTGGGAGCATCACTTTTGACGAATTCTCGGCGCAGATTGCGTTATTGCGGGAATCGTATAAAGCGGATGAGAAAGCTAAGCGAATATTAAATGAATTGGAAGCGTGGGGTAGTAACTTAATGGATTCGTCATAGATACTTCGCATCCAGGGGCATTTTCTCTTTCAGCGTGCATCAGCTGTTTCGAAAACGTTTTTCAGCGAGCTGTTAACGCTTAAAACTATTCACTGTGATTTCTTTTTCTCCGCACAACTTGGCGGTTTCATTAACGCAGCCGATTGCGGCAGTCATTTCAAATTCTGCTGCCTTGGCTTCCGCTATCGCGGTTTTGATTGCATCCGACTCCATATCAATTGTTTTTGTCGGATCTTCGGCTAAGTTGCGTATTTGTGTCGAAAGGTTGTAAAGCACAGCAAAGCGTTTTTCTGCTGCATCCTTAGCTTGTTTCATAAAGGCGTGATATTCGCCCAGCAATTCATATTTCATCGCTTATCCTTCAACTTGTTAGCTACAAGCAATTAAAAAATTGCAGGATATTAGTATCGAACTCTACCAGGGCTGGCCGTTAGTTTGGTACCGAATCATGAAACCAATACAAGTTACATATACCCCACGATATCACAAGAAATTATATTGAATCCATCAGTGAAACCCTTAATTAGTTCTTAACTAGACCTATGCGCGATCTAATATCAGACACGGCATCCGGTGTCCGTTCAATGCGCACCCCCAGCTTCTTGACCCCGCGTATTATTCCAAGTTTGGCAACGCTAACTTTAACCCACGGTGACTGAAATTCCGTCAGAATAGTTTGCGCGATATGCTCAGCCAATGCTTCCAGTAGTGAGAAATGGTGCTTTGCCAGGATCTCGTTAATTCTTTCGATAATCAGCGCATAATCCAATGCGTCTTGGATGTTATCGGATTGACATGCACGGCTGGTGGGCAGCGCGATTTCCAGGTCTATCTGGATAGTTTGTGGAACTAACCGTTCCCAGGGATAAATGCCAATCAGGGTCTTGGCCTTGAAGTCGTGCAGAAAAATAATATCCATCGTTGATTAGGCGCTAAAATGTGTGGGTTAATCTGGGAGTGCCGGAGGCTTCATTGGTATGAACAATACGCGATTCTATTCTATTTTGTCTGGGTGGTGCTGATCACATGACGTTATTGGTGTTTGCTTTGTTGGCTTATTTGCTGGGATCGGTTTCCTTTGCCATGATATCCAGTTGGATATTTAAATTGCCAGATCCGCGCACGTACGGCTCAAAAAATCCAGGGGCAACCAATGTCTTGCGTAGCGGCAAGAAAGCGGCAGCGGTTTTAACCTTACTTGGTGATGCTGGAAAAGGCTGGTTAGCAGTGGTTTTAGCGCGGACTTATGATGTAACTTGGGGATTGGGAAACGAAGCGGTGGCCGTGGTTGCTTTGGCGGTGTTCCTTGGGCATGTGTTCCCGGTGTTTTTGCGCTTTCAGGGTGGCAAAGGCGTGGCAACTGCGGTGGGGGTGTTGTTGGGTCTGAATTTGTGGATAGGTCTGATGGCTATCGGAACTTGGATGCTGGTTGCATGGATTTGGCGCATATCATCGTTGTCGGCTTTGGTTGCCGCCGCGTTGGCGCCAGTATATGCCGGTGCCATACTTGGCTTTGAAGGCAGTACATTCGCTGTGTTGTTGATGTCACTGGTATTGATTTGGCGGCATCAGTCGAATATCGTTAATTTACTTGCAGGCAAGGAAGGACGCATTGGTGAGAAAAAATCTCCCGACACTTAATCAGCTTCCGGTAGTTCAAGCATTTCCAGGTCCCAGCGTGCCTTGACGGTGAAGCTGTTGGCTGGTTGCCAATGCTTTTGCGGCATTGCCTGGAGTCGCATGGCGCCGGCAAATGCAATCATGGCGCCATTATCGGTACAGAATTCAAGTTCCGGATAAAAAACTGTCGCGCCTTTCAGTGACGCTTTATGATTGAGATTTTCGCGTAACTGCTCGTTGGCGCCGACACCTCCGGCTACTACCAGTTGCGTCAATCCTGATCGTGATAAGGCTGTCAGCGATTTTTCCGTCAATACCTCAACCGCCGCATCTTGAAATGCCAAAGCAATATCCGCACGGATTTGATCGGTACTTTGCTGTTTGTTGACTAAAGTCAGCACTGCAGTCTTTAGCCCGCTGAAACTAAAATTGAGATCCCCACTATTCAGCATTGGCCGCGGCAGTTTAAATTGTCCTGGGCGGCCTCGCCGCGCGAGTTTAGATAAAGCCGCGCCACCGGGATAACCCAACCCCAGTAATTTGGCCGTTTTATCAAATGCTTCACCGGCAGCATCGTCTACAGTCTCGCCCAGCAGCCTATAGTGACCAACTGCATCCACTTGCATTAATTGCGTATGCCCTCCCGATACCAGCAAAGCAATGAATGGAAAGCTTGGTGCCGGTGTGGATAATAACGGAGACAGTAAGTGTCCTTCCAGATGATGAATGCCCAGAGCAGGAATTTTCAACGCAAAACTCATTGCTGCACCAATACTGGCGCCGACCAGAAGCGCACCGGCCAAACCGGGGCCCTGGGTATACGCTATGGCATTGATTTGGTGCAAGTCACATTTTGCAGCTGTTAATGTTTGTTTAATCAAGGGCAACACGCGTCGAATGTGATCGCGTGATGCCAGTTCAGGCACCACGCCGCCATATTCGTTATGCATTTCTATTTGAGAATACAAGGCGTGACTCAGTAGACCGCGTTCTGTGTCAAAAAGCGCGATTCCGGTTTCGTCGCAAGAAGTTTCAATTCCTAAAACAAGCATTAGCAAAAATCAGGGTGGTTATGGTTTTATGGATAGGTCATCACTGGGTTATTTTAGCATTGTGACTCTTAATGGCCGGTAGCTTTTGCTGCATCTCTAGCGATCAATTTAGCTCGCATAATGCCCGATTCAGAATCCTTTTGCTCAGATGCATTTCACATGGGGAAAGGCTGTCAGTAGATAAATTCTCATAGAGAAGATATAATTCGCTGAATAATTAGCCTTTAAAATAAGAAACCAAAACCATTTATTCTAACCGTTCACCTCATCAAGATTACCTGCGTTGCTAATCCACGAATCACAGAATGCTTTAATTCCATGCCTTTTTTGAGGGCAGATCAGGTGAAATGGTGCGCAATAAACCATAATTCATCCGGCATGTTCGTTGTTAGCCCTATTGATTACTTAAAAATTTATTAATTCTGGAGGAAAAATGAGTCATACGCTTTATGAAACCACCGTACAGCGAGTACAACGCTGTGAATTAGCCGTACCGGGCTCCAACCCAGGGATGTTTGAGAAGGCATTGAATAGCGGTGTAGACTTTGTTTTTCTCGATTTGGAGGATGCAGTTGCTCCCGATGACAAAGTCCAGGCGCGTAAGAATGTTATTCAGGCGCTTAACGATTTAGATTGGAAAGGTCATGGCGTCACAGTTTCAGTGCGCATCAATGGCCTTGATACGCAATACATGGTGCGTGATGTAGTGGACTTGGTTGAACAGGCCGGAAGCAAGATTGATACGCTGTTGATCCCGAAAGCGGGTGTTTATGCGGATGTCTACATGGTAGAAGCCATGGTGACACAGCTTGAGAAACAACAAGGCTTGACCAACCGCATCGGTCTGGAAGCATTGATCGAAACTGCTTTGGGCATGGCCAATGTGGAAGATATAGCGCGTCATGGCACAGCGGGGCGATTAGAAGCATTGCATTTTGGCGTAGCTGATTACGCCGCCAGCAATCGTGCCAGAACTACCAACATCGGCGGTTTGAACCCGGATTATCCCGGCGACCAATGGCATTTCGCCATCAGTCGCATGATTGTGGCCTGCCGTGCCTATGGCTTGCGCCCTATCGATGGCCCATTCGGCGACATTAAAGATCCGGATGGTTATGTGCTGGCGGCGAAACGCGCAGCTGCACTGGGTTGCGAAGGTAAATGGGCTATTCATCCGACGCAGATTGAATTTGCAAACGATGTATTCACGCCGCCTGAAAGAGAGATTGAAAAAGCCAAACGCATTTTGGCTGCGCTCAAGGAAGCTGCCGCCCAAGGTAAGGGCGCTGCAGCATTGGATGGTCGTTTAATAGATGCAGCTTCGGAAAGAATGGCCAATAATGTGGTGAAAGTCGCCGATGCGATTGCCGCCAAAAACGGTTGATGATTAAAAGCCGCAGATTGCGGCTTTTGTTTTTATGATGCAATGAGTTGAGCTTATTGAGTTAACGCAGTTGTTGCGATTGTGGGGAAATTTAATTGAACATACATGAATATCAAGCAAAAGAAATCCTGGCGCAGTACGGCGTCAAGATCGCTGAAGGTGGTCTCGCCTACAGCGTTGTCGAAGCAGTGCAGCGTGCCAGAGAAATAGAGGGCGATGTATGGGTCGTCAAGGCGCAAATTCATTCAGGTGCGCGCGGCAAGGCGGGCGGCATCAAGGTGTGCAGAACGCATACGGAAGTCGAGCAAGCTGCCGAGGATTTAATCGGAAAGAAACTGGTGACACACCAAACCGGACCTGCTGGAAAAATTTGCTCCAGGATCTATGTTGAAGCCGGAACCAGTATCAGCAAGGAGATGTATCTATCCTTCATGGTCGATCGCGCTAGTGAGCGCATTATCATGATCGGTGCTGCCGAAGGCGGGATGGAAATCGAGAAACTGGCAGAGACCAATCCGGATGCGATCATCAAGATTTATATTGAACCCGCCGTCGGGTTGCAGGATTTTCAAGCGCGAAAAATGGCGTTTGGTTTAGGTATCGACCCGGCGCAACTGAATCACGCGGTGAAAACCATCAAAGGCTGTTATCGTGCGTTGCGGGATCTCGACGCCAATACCCTGGAGATCAACCCGCTGGCCATAACCGCTAATAACGAAATCGTAGCACTCGACGCCAAAATGGTATTTGACGAAAATGCATTGTTCCGCCGTCATAAGATCGCTGAACTGCGTGACAATACGCAAGTTGATAATCGCGAAGTCGCAGCCGCCGAAGCTGGTTTGAGTTATGTCGGACTGGATGGCGACATCGGTTGCATGATTAATGGTGCAGGCCTGGCGATGGCGACGATGGATATGATCAAGCTGGCGGGCGGCGAGCCTGCCAATTTTCTCGACGTCGGTGGCGGTGCATCCGCCGAGCGTACTGAAAAAGCATTCCGTTTGGTGCTTGCCGATGCCAACGTTAAAGCAATGCTGGTGAATATTTTCGCCGGTATCAACCGCTGTGACTGGATTGCGGAAGGCGTGGTGCAAGCGGTCAAGAACATCGATATGAAAATCCCGTTGGTGGTTCGCCTATCGGGAACCAATGTCGAAGAAGGCCGTAGCATCATCAAGAATAGCGGCTTGCCGATCATCACCGCCGATACGTTAGCGGAAGCCGCAGAAAAAGTGGTTCGCGCCCGCAACGAAGTTGTCGCACAAAAAGCCTAGGAGTACAAAGTGGCCATATTAATCAACGAAAAAACAAAAATTATTGTGCAAGGGTTTACCGGAAGAATCGGTACCTTTCACGCGCAGGAAATGATTGACTACGGTTCCAATGTAGTCGGCGGTGTTACGCCCGGTAAAGGCGGACAAAAGCATCTGGGATTGCCGGTATTTAACACAGTTAAGGAAGCAGTCGAGCAAGTCGGCGCGGAAGCCAGTATCGTCTTTGTACCGCCGGCTTTCGCCGCAGATTCGATCATGGAAGCCGCCGATGCTGGTATCAAATACTGCGTTTCGATTACCGATGGTATCCCCACGCAAGACATGATGACGGTCAAGAATTTCCTGCGCCGTTTCCCGAAAGCAGACCGCATGTTAATGACCGGCCCGAATTGCGCCGGCACCATCAGTCCAGGCCGCGCCATGCTCGGCATCATGCCGGGCCATATTTATATTCGCGGCAATGTCGGCGTGGTTGGCCGCTCCGGTACCTTGGGTTATGAAGCCGCCGACCAGATGCGTTTACTCGGCATCGGCATTTCAACCTCGGTCGGCATCGGCGGCGATCCGATTCCCGGCAGCTCGCACCGTGATATTCTGGAACGACTGGAACAAGATCCAGAAACCAAAGTCGCGCTGATGATCGGCGAGATCGGGGGGCCGCAGGAAGTCGAAGCCGGTAAGTTCGCCAAGGAAAATATGACCAAGCCACTGGTGGCTTACATTGCTGGTTTAACTGCGCCGGAAGGACGGCGCATGGGACACGCAGGCGCGATCATCTCCTCCGCCGGAGAAAGCGCAGCCGAGAAAGTCGCGATGCTGAAAGAACTTGGCGTTACGATCTGCCCCACACCGTCATTGATGGGGCAAACGGTGGCGGAAGTTTTAGCCAAAATGTAATTCGGGTTTAACGAGGAATCAGAGCATCAAAAGCCAAGGGATATCTTCAGATGCCCTTTGGCTTTTATACCTGTGCTGCAAGTTGCTGATCTAACCAAAATAGTTTTCTTGTTCTTAACGATCAACTGCATTTTTACATTAACGTATCCATTATCCAATTTATAATTAATTGAAGAATCTGGAATGATCTTTTTTCAGGTGCGGAGTGGGGAGAATTGGTTAACGAATAAGGTTGAGGGTATACAGTGCGCACAATACAAGATTGTCCCGATACTTGAGACATTCTAAAGCGGTTGGTTGCGGAAGAAAAGAACCTATTATCAAGTCCAAAATAACATCACCTCGAAATATAGCTCTAACTGGCAACAAGGAGTGTGTTGCTGGAGCAACGCCTGGGGCTTTCACTGATATATTGGATGAGCATGAGTGTGGGCCGGAAGAAGTGTGAGCGAGAAAAGAAAAATATAACCAAGAAGGTAATAGTAGAGCAGTGAAAATTGACTAACGTGTTATTCTAAAACAGAAACTGTGAATAGCAAGTAGGGAGAAAAATGGCAGCGCAAAGCCCCGAAGCATTACGCCTTTGGCTCTGGCTCAACCAGTCGGAGAAATTTGTCATGAAGGCGATCCGGAAAAGCGACATCCCTTTCCTAGGATTGCTTGGAGAGACCTTGACTTTGGAAATGCGCCAGGAAATGACCAAAGCGATTGCCGCAGAACCGACCGTGAGAGGGTACATTAATCGACTAGAATTCCATCCAGCGCTGTTCTCGGTCAATCTGGCTTGGCATGTGATGCAAGGAATGGGGCAAAGCGGGCATTTTTCACTTTACCCGCACATTCAAGAAGCCTTATGCATGGATAGAGAACCCAACCAAGCTGAACGAGAGCAGCTTTGGCATGCTTTCCGTCGGGCTTTGCTACATCTTGGACTTGAGCCATCACCACGCACCTCCGGCCCCCATTTCATGGTCAATGAATATCTGCGTCAGGCTGGGGTGCCGCTTCCCTTCGTGGATGATCTGGCGAGGAAGATGTTGTCTTTCGCCCGCAAGGTCGGCATGCCGGACGATGACGATCCCGAAGGCATTGTGAGTTGGCAAGCGGCATTGGATGCGAGATTGGAGATGCCTTTCAGCCAGACAGCGCGTAAGTCGCTGGCTTTTGATCGGCATGGATACTACACGCGAATTTTCTTGCGCGTCTATGCTGCGGGAGGAGTACTTCGGGATGCAACTAATAAACTTGATCTGGCAATGGAACAGGCTTTCAAGGAAAGTGGGGTGTCCACGCTGCGGCGTACTGTTCTGCCACGTGTTATTTTCCACGACGGCTATCTAGGCATGTTCTTTCCCGGTGGCGAAGAACAGGAATGGACGGTCACAGTGGATGACGTCGCCCGACAATACCGCATCGGAGCTGAGGATCGCTTCTTTCCGATCAGCCAGCCTTTGCCATGCGAGGTGGTGGTGCGCAATCAATCGAACGACCAGAAGATGCGGGTCACTTTGTGGGAGGATGACAAATCCAACCGGATGCTCTTTTTCTCTGATACTGGTCGTCTGGCTGGTCGTGGTCAACTGGCGCAGAAAGAACCGCTGACCCTGTCGCCCGGCTCGTATATAGTGCTGGCTCGTTTCGAGCCCGCCGGTATGAATGCGGAAGAGATTACGGATGAGCCGAGATTGTTTTCCTTCCCGCTATCCCTGCATCCTGGAAAAAGTCATATTCTCAGCAATGGCCCCGTTTATTTGGATGTGCATGCGGATAGCGAACCCTTGGCTTATTGGCGGGGCGATCACCATGCCAGCAAGGAAGGAGTGGAGTTTCTGCATGGATCGGTTGGACTGGAAGTGGAGGTTCCCAGTGATTGGCTAAGCCTGGATGCGAGTTTTGATCTGACTCTGTTTCCTGGCGAAAGGGGTGAGAAACAGGTAATTCCTCTCAAATTGGATGCGAACGGACGATGTGTGGTGAGTGTTTCAGGAATGGCTTCGGAAGCAAATTGGAGGCCTGGTCTCATGCGCTTGTTGGTAGAATTGCGCCGTAGGAGTGAGTCGCGGGTTCTGCTGCGCAGCTCTAGCCTGTATTGGCTTGGTTTAAATGAGATCAGCCGAGAACTGCGATTTCGCTGCGCTGCCTTCCCCGAAAATCTAAAACTCGAATTCAGCGAGAACTTGGTGTGCAGTGGTGATGACCTGAAGCCTAAAGACACCAATGCGCGAGGCGTTCGTCTGGTTTTTGCCTTGAGCGAAAAACGTAAGCAAAGTCTAACTTGGAACATGCCGGGCGTTTTCGTGGAAGTCGAGGAAGTTGTTGAGAGCGGCTTGAAGAACCCTATCCGGAGGGTCTTGGGTAGTACAGAATCGGTATCGCTGACTTCCGCCAAGCAGATCGTGGTGAGTGCCAGCGATCCTGGTATCCTTAGTCTGGGAGAGTGGTCACAACGAGTGGATTTTGCTCGGCATTCAATCAGAATGTTATCCGCTGCTTTTCTGGCAAGCCGGTTGACACCCCAATTCAACATGCTTATCTATGTGAATGAGGTTACCGGTACGGAGCTGTCTTTGTTGCGGCTGACACAGCCTCACGAAGTAAATGGATTCACGACCCGGGTGCAGGGTGGGCAGATTGATATTCGCCTGCATGTGTCAGAAAGTTTAGAAGCGCTGTCTGTGCGGGTACTGGCGCTGCTGTCTGAAGAGGATGATATTTTTACATTGCAGGCAAACGCGAGCGAATGGACGAATACGCGCTTTGGGCGAGCCCGTTTGATGGTGATAGGAGGAAACCAGGGCGGCTATGATGCGCATCTTTATATCAATCTGGATTTGTGGCCAGCGGGGGCATGGTTATTCAATTTGGATGGCCAGATAAAGGGGGTCTGGGGACATCTTGAGAATAGCCGTCAGGATGTGTTTGCCGCCGGTTTCCTGTTGGGCAAGGGTGGTCAGATTCTCTCCCATCAGGCATGGCGCGACCAGGTGCAGGTACTTGAGGACAAGTCCGCATGTGAACTCCTTCAACGGATTCATGCTGCCTTGTTGGTCTGCTACGCGCAAGAAGCCTGGGATGGACTGTCCTGGCTGGTTTTCACGTGGAAAACGCTGACTGAGCGGTGGCGCGGACGCGAGGTAATGGCGCTGACCACATTGTCCGACCTGGTCGCCATGCGGCCGCCGGAGGGCGTGTCGACGAGTTGGTTACCTCAGCTTGCCATTGCGGCTACCTTGCCCGGTTTGTTCGCTTTACCGGCTGAGGAATACCGGCGGGTGAATGAAAAAGCACACCCAATTTCCCGCTCTCTCAGGGCAATGGGAAATGTAGTCGCACAGTGGCCGAGCATCTTTTCTGATCTACTTCACTTCGCTTTCGCTGCAGGGTTTGCAAATTTTCCGGCTATCTCAAAGGGTGCACTCCCTAAAGGTTTCGATCCGAAACGATATTGCGATGCCATGCGTAGCGTGACCGAATTGGAATACGTCTATAAGCTTGCTGACGATGCCTTCCTGCCTGGGCCGGGTGATTATCTGGGGCCGTTACACTATCGCCATGCCTGGCGCGCAATGGAAACTGCCTATGAGAACACCCTGCAAGGCAACGGTGTTTGGCGCGGGCAAGGAATTGGGCTGGCACAACATGCGCACAGAGTGATACCGAGCTTGGATGGGCGATTTATTCCCCCTTGTTGTCAAGGACAAGCGCCGCATCTCACTCCTTGGCCAGTTAATCTGGATGAAGCGGTTGACGACCAGATACTCCAGCAACGGGAAAATCTCAATCACATTGCCCATCTCCTAGCGAGTTTCGCGTTCGCTTGTCGTCAGGAAGTCCGCCAGTCAGGCGAATTGAGTAATTACCTGAATTTACTCAATAAATCAAATATTCCGCTGGATGGGCCGCTGGCCTTCCTGCTCCAGATTGGCAATGCATTGTTTGCTTACTACCTACTGTTGTGGGAAGTAGTTCTGAAGGCCGATACATAGAGAGAAACCATGAACGAATCCAATCCGATTGCCTTGGCTGATGAACTTAAGGCCATCCTTGAACGCTACATTGCCACGACCCTGCCAATCAGCCGCCGCTATCCTCTATTAGCCGAGCGATTCCGTGCGGAACTGGCGCAACAGCATCTGGTGGAAGGTCCGTATGTGGAAGCATTGCCGGATTTCGAGAAGGGAGTCACATTGCCTGAGTTGACGCGAAGCCGTGGCGGTTTTCTGCATGACGCTCTGGCGGAGTTACCCAAGGCGAAGGAACGGCGATTGCATTTTCACCAGCAACGCGCTCTGGAGCTCTCGGCGCGAGATGGAAAAAGCCTGCTGGTCGCTACAGGCACTGGCAGCGGCAAGACCGAGACATTTTTATATCCCATCGCTAACATGCTGCTTAACGATCCAGAGCCGGACAAGCCCGGTGTGCGAGCGTTGCTGATCTATCCTATGAACGCGCTGGCCAACGACCAGCTTTATTACCGCATTGCCCCTCTGTTTGGGCGCCATCTGGAAGAGCACGGCATTACATTCGGGCGCTACACCGGCCAGGTGAAAGCAAATACCAAGCGTAGCGAAGAAGAAAGCCGTCTTTTTTTCAACCAAAAGCTCATGCATGCCTTGGGCGAGCAAGACCGGATTCCGGCCAATTGGTGGCTAACCCGCGAGGAAATGCTGAACGATCCGCCCAAGGTACTGATTACCAACTATGCCATGCTGGAACACTTGCTTCTGCTGCCGCGCAATGCCCGTTTGTTTTCCGCCAATGCCTTGCGTTGCATCGTGCTTGACGAAATCCATACCTACAGCGGGGCGCAGGCGACCGAAGTGGCTTTCCTGCTGCGTAAGCTCAAGAACCGGTTGGGTATTAAGGCGCCGCTTCAAGTATTCGGCACCAGTGCTAGCCTGGCCGAGGGAAAAGATGATATTGAGAAGCGCGAGATTGAAGAAAAGCTCAAGACCTTCGCCCGTGACCTCTTCGCTGAAGAGGTTCATGAAGTGGTGCGCGGCAAACGTATCGTGCATGATCGTTTGCGGCAGGTCGTAGCACGAGAGTTTTCCTTATCAGCAATGGAATGGATCAAACTAGGCGGAGTGCTGGAGGAAGTAGCTCGTCTCCACGATGAGGATTTCCGGACTAACAGTTGGAACGATTGTCTGAATCGCAATAACCTGGATCGGGCAGAGTTACTGGGAACATCGGGGCAATCTCTTGGCGCCTTTCTGGAGGCATGTTTCGCCACCAATAGGGAAATACGTTGTGTTGCCGCATCACTGGATCAGACCGGGGTGAAGGATTTTCGTGAATTGGCCCGGCGAGTATTCGATTCCCCTGCGGATCCCTTGAGCGATGCCGAGCGTTATCAGGCACTCAGTGCTGTTATCCGAATGGGCATGTTGGCACGGGTGGATGAGGATAGCTTTCCATTGCTGCCGGGGCGCTATCATATTGCCGTCAACAGCATTGAAGGTATCGCCGTGCGCCCCGATGGCGATGGCGAGGGCTGGCGAGAAATAAAAGCTGCCCGCCATCATCATGACGATCAATTCGGTTATTTTTACCCGATGATGGTTTGCCGCAAGTGTGGCCAGCCCTATCTGGAAGGTTTTGAAGAATCCGGCCGCTTGCATCCGCGTCGCCCCGATCAGGGGGAAAGCAGTGTCGAGCGGCGCGTGTATTGGCTGGGAAAACCCAGCGATCATGTGGATGACGAAGCGGATGAGAGCGAGGAGACAGAAGCAACGCCATACCAGAAGCACTGGCTCAATCCCCTGACCGGTGAATTGGCTGCCAGCGAGGAAGCAATCCCGCTGTTTGCCATTCAAACCGAGCACGACGAAGATGAAAAGGCTTGGTATGTGCGTCAATGCCCGGCATGTGGCGGTCGTGCCAGCGGAGCCGAAGCAGAGATCATTACCCGTATGCATCCCGGCAACGAGGCCTTGGGCAGTGTGGTGACGCAACGGGTTTTGGAAGCGCTTCCGGGTGCTGAAATTGACCACAGCGATCCACGTCCGGCCCAAGGGCGTAACCTGCTCAGCTTTTCGGATAACCGCCAGGACGCCGCTTTTTTTGCGCCGTATTTCGAGCGTACCGCTGCTGATCTGGCCTTGCGTAGCGCCATTCGTCAGGTTTTGAAGGCGCGCGACCAGCCTTTGGATGTGCGGCAGTTGGCCGAGCAAGTCTTCAAGCAATGGCAAGGCGATGGACGGCAACCCATCTTGCTGGATGCCAATGGCGACATTAGAACCGACCGCCAGGATGTGACCAGTCAATTGCTGGGCGCGATAGGCGCGGAATTCTGCACGCCCGCCGGGCGGCGCAACTCACTGGAAGCTCTTGGAGTGGCACGCGTAACTTATGAATTGAACAAGCTTAAGTTGCTGCGTCAGAAAGTTCTGAGTTTCTGGCCAGAGGAATTGCCCAAGGACGAGGTCAGCGTGGACGCCTTGATTCACTTTCTGCTGGAAAACATCCGGCGAGAAAAGGCTTTGGCTAGATTTTACGGCGTTGATCTGCGCGATGAGTTTACATGGGGCAATTATAATCAGCACAGAAGCTTCGACATTGAGGGTGGTGATGACGCAGTAAAATTCAGGTGGCTACCGTCCCTGAAGCGCCACAACCGGCGAACCTGGTATTTAGTCGAACAATTGCGCTTGCCGCATGAACAGGCTTTCGCTTTCCTGCGCCAGTTTTGGGATGCCATGATCAAGCCGCCAGTATCCTTGATGATGAGGCACAATCCCGGCTTCGCTCTGGATGGGGAATCCATCCGCATTGCCACCAGCGACCACTGGCCTCTGTATGTTTGCAAGAACTGCGGACTGCGCCAGCCACATGTACTAAAGGGATGTTGCACTGCTTTCCACTGCCGAGGCGAAGTTGAAGAGATTGGCGCAGAAGAACGCGAGATGATGCGAGCTCGTAACCATTATCTCGCTTCTTACGAGGAATCGAACCATGTCACGGTACGGGCAAGGGAACACACGGCATCCCTTTCAACAGACTTGCGTGAAACGATAGAGCGGGATTTTTCCGAGGGCCGCATCAATGTTCTATCCTGTACGACGACGATGGAGATGGGTGTCGATCTTGGTGACCTGGAGGCGGTGATAAACCTCAATGTGCCGCCGGGTATCGCTAACTACCAGCAACGTACGGGACGTGCCGGACGTCGCGCTCAGGCGGCCCCATTCTGTGTGACGGTGGCGCGCAATACCAATTATGACCAATCGGTCTTCCGTGATTTCAGTCGTTATCTCGGGTCACAGCCCGGCATTCCCTTCATTCGGTTGGGCAACCCTGAACTATTCTGGCGCCACCAGCAGTCGATCCTGTTGGCGCACTTTCTGCGGCAGAAAATTACCGATCAGGACATCAACGCACCCTCGCTGAAGCATTTGTTTGGCGATGTTTTCGGGCAGGAGGCTATCCGTGTATTCACAGATGAAATTATGCAGTGGTTGGAAGCCGAGCCCGGCAAGCAAGCGATACTGGAGGCGGAAGCCCTGCGTGACCAATTGCCAATGGCGCTACGCGCCATTGGCTCCAGCGGCTTGGATCTCGTTCAGCGCTTTACAGCTCATATGCGCGAATTCGCTGCCGAGGTCAGCGAACGTTGGGTGAAATATACAGAGAAGATGACGGAAACGGCCCTGACAAGCGACTTCAAGAAGGCTGCATACTGGCAAAGAATGCGCGATGATTATATGGGGCAGTTTTTGGTCAACCAGCTTTCCAGTCGGGGTTTGATCCCTACTTACAGCTTCCCGGTGCATTCACTGAGCCTGGAAGTGATTCAGGAAAACCGGAATCAGCAAGGACAGGGCTGGGGCAATGGAGATGTGGCACTCAGCCGGGATGCCAGCCAAGGCATCAGCGAATATGCGCCAGGCGCTGAGGTGGTTGCAAACGGGCGTATCTGGACCAGCTATGGATTGGCGCATTACCCCAAGGCTTTTATGCCGGAACGCTGGTATATGGCCTGTGAGGAGTGTTTTCATGTGGATATCGGCGAGACGAAGGAGGAATTGCCGATGGCTTGCTCTAATTGCAACGCCATCGAGGGTAGGCGCAAGCGCAGGTTCATTGAACCGCATGGTTTCGTCACCAGCTATGCAGACCGCAAGGGGCGCGATCCAGGCAGCAACCGACGGCGGGTCAAGCCTGCGGACGAGGCGCGTCTTATCGCCTCGCCGCGTGACGAAATATTTTCGGATACCGGTCTTCCTTTTCTGCGCACCGCCTTGCTGAACCCGCGCGGCCGGGAACAGGACGGGCTGCGCGGCACTTTGTTCATCGCCAATAGAGGTGGCTATGGCGAGGGGTATGTGCGTTGCCCGCTCTGTAATTTTGCCGACACGATCAAGCCGCAGGGAGGTAAGAAACCTGCGAAGAGCAAGAAAAAAGAGCCGGACGGTAATGGTGCAACAAATGGAAGCGGTATCCAGCTCCCCCACGACGATCCTCTTACCGGTCAGCATTGTCCAAATAAACAGTTATCCAGGCTCGGTTTGGATTTTGTGCATCGCTTCGATACCGATGTGCGTTTGTTCCGATTTCTTCAGCCACTACCCGATCCCGGAGACGCTGACGTTACCGCGCGACGTTTTCATGATCGGTTGGCACGCACGCTTTCCGAGGCTTTGCGCCTGGCGGTAATCGACCAGTTGCAGGTGCAGCCTGGTGAGGTGCGCGCCACTTACCGGCTTTATGGCGCAACGGGCAACACGCTAGAAGTAGTGCTTTATGATGCAGTGCCCGGAGGCGCGGGGTATTGCGCGCACTTGGGCGAAGCCGGCTTATCCTTTGGCGGGTTGCTTCGCCGTACTCGTGATCGTCTGGATTGCAAAGTGCAGTGCGACTCAGCTTGTCGTGCCTGTTTGTGCGACTATGGAAATCAGCGTCATTGGGACAGTTTTGAACGACTTCCCGCTCTAGCCTGGCTTGATGCGCTGCTCAACCCGAACGCGCAACAAGCTGGACCAGGAAACTACGTGCGCTGGGCCAAGCCAAGTTTGGCGGGGCTGAACGAGCGACTGGTTAATTACTCCGCGATCCATCTGGTTGCGCGCAGCTTGGTCGAGCAGACTGCCCATTCCGAGGAAAACCTCAACTTACTTTTGTTATGGCTGCAAGCGGGCAAGACTGTACATATCTATTTGGACAACAAACTGAAAGAAAAACCCAATGAACGGGCAGCGCTAACCATTTATCGATACCTCAGTCCCTATGTTCAGGAAAAGCGGTTGTGCTTGTACCAGATACCCGCTGGTGCCGGCATAGATTGGAGCCAGCTTCCTAGGGTTTTTGTCGGCAGCGATGTAGGCATGCCCATCATACGACAGCATTTCGCAGTGCAAGCTCTAATCGAGGGATTGGTTGCTGCGCCCGCTGATATCGGAATCATTGATGATACGCTCAGTGTAGAACTGAATCGACTGATTTTCCTTTCCGTGCCTTTGCCACAAGATGTTCTACGTGAGGGCGAGCGTATGTCTTTATGGGAATTACATGCAGGCGAAAAACGAGATTTCGCCAACATTTTCAGTGTCGTGGTCGGATGCTGGGTTAAGAACCTTGTGATCCGAGATCCTTACTGTGGTGCAAGGCCAAACCGGGAGAAACTTAAATCCTTCCTTGCTACCATTAAATTGTTGGTTGGTGAAATCCAGCATGCGGCCATCCACTGCAAGGAAAATCGCGACAAGGATGGGGACGTGGAGTTTTATCTGGATGTAGAAAGGTATGTGGATGACATCCTAATCTCACTCGGAATGGATAACAGGTGTGTGGAAGTGCGGCCTCTAAAAGGAGGGGGACGCACTTTCCATGACAGAGAAATCGACATTACGACAGTAACTGATGACGGTTATGAAACGGCATACCGATTCTTTCTGACCGGAGGAATTGATTATCTGATGGATGAGCGATGTGCGACACGAATATTTTGTGTGCGGCTATGACGATGCTAGAGCATAAAAACGCGTCATTCCGCCTTTAATGCCAAGATGGTTTGCACGCTATGGCTTTGCAGGCGCGATCATCTCCTTCGCCGGAGAAAGCGCAGCAGAAAAAGTCGAGATACTGAAAGAACTCGGCGTCACGATTTGTCCCACACCGTCACTGATGGGGCAAACCGTCGCGCAAGTCCTGGCGAAACTGTAACCAGCTATGCTCAAAATAGAAAAACTTGGAAGCGCCAGTTCCCGGGTTTTTCTATTTTGAATCAAACTAAGCTGGATATGATTTAACGTGCTGGTGGCGAAAGTCTCACTTATCACAACGGCGACTGGTACGTAAAAAAACGGAGAATGGCCTGTGCAAGGACTGTCACGCTACCGCAATTGCGTTATCCAACAAATCCAATATGCCCTGCAAGGCAGTAGTTACCGCTGAATGCCTGATGGTTTCACGATCACCTGTGAAGTAATGGGTTTGCTGTTGCACCGGGCCATCCTTGCTGACCCACGCAAAACACACCATCCCCACCGGTTTTGTGGCTGTCCCGCCGTCGGGTCCGGCAATGCCGGTAATCGATACGCTGATTTGCGCATGACTTCTGTGGAGTGCGCCGATAGCCATTTCTTGCGCCGCTTGTGGCGATACGGAACCAAATTGATCTAGCGTACTTTGTTGTACGCCCAGCATTTCGCATTTGGATTTATTGCTGTACGTGATAAATCCCCGTTCGTACCAGTCTGAGCTGCCTGCTACGGTGGTGACCGCTTGACCAACCCAACCGCCGGTGCAGGATTCGGCTGTTGCTAGCATCCATTCACGCTGCTCAAGGGCTTCTCCAACGCGCAGTGCTAGATCGGAAATGGCTTGATCGTCATCAAGAATTTGTGATTCGCGGGTCATCGGTAAGCTACCGTGAAAATTTTAATGGGGAGTTCAGATGTTGATCCATAAATGCGCCCAGAGCTCTTTGCCACGTGGGTTGCATAAATATGAAACCATTATTGTGACCGCCTTCCAAAGTTAAGAAATGTTTCGGCTCGGAAGCCGCCTGAAACAATTGCTGGCTATGCTGAAACGGGACGATTTCATCTTGTGGGCTGTGCGCGATAAAAACCGGGCAAGTCACCGAATGCAGTGATTCAAGCGTGTTGTAATCAAAGCGGCTGATCCAGCGTACCGGAAGAAACGGATATATTTGTGCAGCTAGAGCGGGAACCGAAGTAAACGTCGAAGCTAGCACCAGCAGACCGGGTTTTTCGCGGGTGGTTAGCCAAGCCGCCACAGCGCCACCGAGCGATTCGCCAAATAATACAATTTGCTCAGATGCAATCTTTTGCGTCACGGTCAAATGCTGCCAAGCAGCTTCGGCATCCAGATAAGTGCCGGATTCCGACGGTGTTCCGCTGCTCTGGCCATAACCTCGGTAGTCAAACAATAAGGTGTTATAACCCAATCGGCTGAACATGGTCAGATAATTAATGCGATGCGAAATATTTCCGGCATTGCCGTGAAAGAACAATACCGTGCCTTTGGCATCCGGCACGGGCACCCACCATCCATGCAGTGTTTCACCATCAGCAGTGGCGATGCTCACCGATGAATAATCCAGACCGAACATTGCCGGCGTATTGCTGAGTTGCTTGTCCGGGAAATACACCATACGAGATTGACCCACATAGATCAATAAAACCAATGCAAGGTACGAAACCGCCAGCAAAGAAAATAGAGTCAGTAGCATGCGCATGAGATGATGGATCAGGGCTGCTTCAGATCAATCACGATATCCGCACCCAGGTTGGTGGTCGTGAATGCCGAATCGCTGAATTTCGGAAAGCCAACCTGCTGTTCAGGGTTGTTCGATAAGCCAAACGGTTCGTTCGGCAATAGATTCCATCGTTTTCTTAATTTACGGTTTCCATCCAGATCATGATAAGCCGATACTGCGTAGGTGCCGGGCTGTTCCAAATTGATACAGACTTTCTGCGGTTCCTCTGTCGCCGGAGCGCGAACCTTGCGTGTGCGCCCTTTCTTGAACAGAAAATGCTCCGGGTCATGGTATAACTCAACGTTCAGCACGCCACCTGGTTGCACCCCATTGACGGTTACCCTGATTTGCGCGAGGTCTGCATTGCAGGCATCGGGAGCTTCATCCGGATTGATATTGAATTCTTCCGCAGCATGAGTCTGCGTGCAGATCAGAAAGCCCAGTACCAGCACCCAGGGCAGTTGCCGGGAAAATGTGAACAATGGTCGTGGCGTCTTGGATTGGATGGTTTTCATCGGTATGATTTTTTTGGTTTGCAACGTATGAATAGTTTACTATAACCGATTCGCTCAGAATAAAGTCATACAACCGAAGAAAAACGCCATCTGTTCCGGAAATGTATGAACAAAGAGCGACTGCAAAACTTGAAGCCGATCTCACTTCAATGAAAACTCAACCCGACTACCTGCTTTTTGGTCGTCTACTTCTGCTTCATGACTGATGATAAATATCCGGTCGCTGGCAACTTCGCCATTTTCGATCAGCCAGTTGCGTGCCGCATTGGCGCGGTTTTCTGCCAGTACCTCCAAGTCATTATCATGTATCTCGGTATGCTCAAGCATCAGTTGCTCCATTTCGGCATCAGGAATGCTTTTAGTTAACCCGATAAGATTGGTGGGTTTTTCGAAGGTTTCTTTTTTATAGGCCATTTCAAGGTATTCGCTATATTCTTCCGGAGCTAAGATCACATCCGCAAGAGTGGTGCTGGCAACGCCTTTCTTGATATCCTCGGCTAACTTCTGTGCTTTCACTTTGTTTTGCAGTATGGCGAGTTTCAGGCCTTCATGATCCGCGACAGGGTCAACGTGGCTGGAAATTTCCAATTCCAGAGACGGGCGGTCATTTAAAATTCCGGCCAAGGCTTGCAGACGTTGCAGGGATTCGTCTTCGATAGTCGCAAAACCCGGAGTGAAGGTAATTTCAGATAATTCTTCGCCACCTTCAAATGCTGCACCCAGTAATGCAAAAGGAGAAGTAATCGCTTTAGTGATGAGGTTTAAGAATGCCTTGAAAATAATGTCGCCAAGGTTAAATTCGGGATCATTAATCGATCCCTTGAGCGGCAGGTGTATGTCAATTTCACCGCGGCGGTTTTTAAGCAGGGTGAGCGCAAGGTCAAGCGGCAGGGAAGCGGCATCCTCGCGATCGACTTTTTCGCCGAGAGTCAGTTGATCCAGAAATATTTTGTTGTCAGCGGATAAAGCACCATTCTCGATTTGGTAGTTAACATCTGCCGACAGCTTACCTTTTTCAATTGCATAACCAACAAATTTTTCCGAATAAGGACTGAGCGGCGGCAAATCAATATCCTTAACTTTTGCCACGATATCCATTTGCAATTCAGTACCGAATGGATCGATCGATCCGCTGATTTTCAACGGTGAGGTTTTTCCGACCATGCCTTGTATATCAATTTTCCCGGATTTTCCGGTTTGCAATGGGCCGATCTGGCCTGACAACGCAGATAATTTGGCGTGGTAGTTTGGTTTAATAAACCGGTCATTGAAATGAATACTGCCTTGCTGCAGGAAGATGTTATCAATCCGAACGGGTGCTGTTTGTGGAGGCTGAGTTGGCTGAGTATCCGCAGGAGGAGAAGCATCGGCGATCGCTTCGACAGTATCTGGTGGAGTATCCTGTCGAACGATATGCTTGAGATTGAGACTGCCGTCTGGCCGGATTGTTACGCGTGCATAAAAATCGTTTAATTTTATTGCCTTTACATCGACACGGAGCGGTTCATTAACAAAATTCAGGTCGTTGATATCCAGTTCCTTCCAGCGCAGCAGGTCACGCGTAGTTTTTGGGTCAAATACATTGAAATTGGCTAGATTTCCGTGTCCGCCAAGCTGCATTTTCAGTGGATCACCCTGAGCCTTGATCGTGCCGCTAAAGGAAATATCACCACTGGTTAGTAAGGCAGTCAATTTGTCACCGCCCCAGCCTTGCAAGGACACCAGATCAACGTCATCAAGATTAAGCGCTAAATCCACCACAAGCGGCGCCCAGCCCAACGAACCGTCGACTTTGATTTGACCGCGTTGATTGACTTTAGCTTCTAATACAAGATTCGACGGCGTAGCACCACTCAAGTCAACGTTATCTATAGTGAGATTCAGGCTCTTAACAACCATCGGGGTAAGCTTTTCCAGTGTGAGATCTTCGTAACGCAGTGCAGCTTCATTGAGTTTTATGCGTTTGATTTGAGTAGTCCACTGCGTCTCGTTATTGTTGGTAGGCGCTTCTTTGTTCGCAGACGTAGGTGGAGCAACGGGATCACTAGGGATTGCTTTGCTTTCGGCTACTTTGATTCCGTCGGCATCAGGATAAGCCGGTTTTCTGCCCGGGATGGGTATATTTTTTTGCGCTTTTACCTCAGTTTTTTTGGCTGGTGTTTGAGTCTGCGTTTGAGTCTGCACTTGTGTATTGGTAGGCTCAAACATTCGGGTCAGGTCAATTTCACCGTCAGATTCCCGACGTAAGGTTGTATTCAGGCGATCCAGAACTATTTCATCCAAAGCAATCCGGCGCGATTTGATATTGATCAGAATGCGGTCGATAGCCAGTTGAGCGAGCGATAATGCAGGTTCACTTTCGCCTTCGCGCGTTAATTCGACTTGGTCCATTTTCAATTTAATTTGTGATGGTTGCTCACGCATCAAATCTACCTGGGTCAGTGCGATGTCCAGTTTTTTTACATCAGTTCGATAGGGTGCCGCTACCGTACTATCCTTTATGGCTAATTGCCGCAATGCTGTATTGCCGGTTAGCGTAATAGCGGGCGCTTGGTCCGGCTGCTGTGTAAATGTAACGAGCAAATCACTGTCGAAATAACCTGAAAGAAGTTTGATTCCCCGGGGCAAGGGCGCATATCGGTCAAACCCGGATAAGTCGATTTTATTGAATTTAAGCGCCAAGGTTGCTTCCTGTGGAACGGCGAATGGGCGCAGTTTGCCCTCCAACGAAAAAGGCGATTCATTAATTTTTGCGCTGAAATGTGGCTTTACCCAGTGTGTTATTGCACTTTCAAAATTAGCGATAATTGGAATGCCTAGGTTAATTTCAGTAATTTGATGATCAGTCTGCATGTGACGGTCAAGAAATTCAAAATGCCCCCCCTGGATCGTAATGTTGCTGATCGAGAATTTCGTGGCACGATCCTCTTCTTCCTCCTCATCCGAGGGTTGGCTGAATTTTTCCAGTAAATCAGAAATATTCAGTTGATCCTTTGTTTCTCGAATCAAACTAAATTTAGGATTTGTTAGAGCAATTGCGGTTATGACAGGCGCACGTTGCTTTAGCGACTCGATACTGAGATCGATATAAAACCTATCAAAGGAAAGTAGCGATTCACTTGATTCGCCAGTATCAGCTTTTACACCTACTTGAAAACCATGCACGATCAGCTCTAGCTTATGCGGTTTGATTTCAATCAAAGCGACTGTGACGGGGCGTTGCAACAGTTCGGACAGACGTATCTCAAGCTGAGATTTTGCGTATCCGGGCAACCAGAAATAGCTGAGCGCTGCCAACAAAATAATAAAAATCGCTATCACGCCGAGACTGATGCTCAGACGTTTGTGCCGAATGAAGCGTTGCGGTATGGTCGTAGTCATAGCAGTTCCTGTCATTCTTAGTTGATTATGAAACGCTCAGGTTGATTAAAGCGCCTCGCCACAACCGGCGAGGCATGTTCTTTAGGTTGACGGGTTTGCAACTCGCTGCTCTCAAGGAGCGAAGATTAAATCCGCAGCGACCAAATGGATTTAAGAATTGAAGGACAAATGAGCTATTGCGGAAACAACAAAATAACTTACTCAATAGCTCGATTTACAATATTTGTCTAACGGTTGAATGAAAAACAAATTTTAATAATGTGCATTTTTCTTAAAACCAATCAGTTCTACATCAAAAATCAGGGTAGCATTCGGTGGAATGATGTTTCCGGCACCTCGTGCACCATAGCCCATCGATGGCGGAATAATTAACGTGCGTTGCCCTCCGACTTTCATGCCTTGAACGCCTTGATCCCATCCTTTGATGACGCGCCCGGCACCCAACATGAATGAAAAATGTTCTTTACGATCATGAGAGCTGTCAAATTTGGGGCCTTTTTTCTCAGGCGCATCCTCATCATAAAGCCATCCGGTATAATGTACATTGACCGTCTTTCCAATTTCTGCTTCTTCGCCCGTGCCGACTTTGGTGTCAATTTTTTGCAACTCGGAACCATCTGCCGCCGCATGCTCTTTATAAGCAAATGCTGCGTGAGATAGCATTAGTAACGCGAACAGTACGAAGCTTAAATTTATTAGTGTTTTGATATTACGCATAATTTCCTCAAAAATAATATAGAATCCGGTTAATATGAATAATTAGCCTGTAGATATTATAACTGCTAACATAAATCCTTATCTGCAGCCGGTTGAAATGATGGTTGCTTTTTGAATCAAACTTAATTAAGTTTACCAATAAATATTTTTTCGAACCACATTACTCAATTAAAAATGCATGCATCGGAGCAGCAAAAAGTAAACCAGAACGAACGGCAAGTTGCAGCCGAGCAAGTGGCCGATTTGTTATGTTTACATGACTCGCCAGTTGTACGTATCCTGTATTTGAGCGCTGGTTTTCTGGCGTTGTTGCTGGGCGCGTTAGGAGCGATCTTGCCGGTGTTGCCTACCACGCCATTTGTGCTTTTGGCAGCTGCATGTTTCGCGCGTGGTTCAGAGCGCTTTCATCGTAAATTGCTGGAAAATCGGATAGCGGGCCCGATAATTCGCGAATGGAATATTTATCACAGTATCCCATATCGCGTCAAACGCTGGGTCTATTTTCTTATGTCATTATCATTCGGCAGTTCTATTTTAATCGTTCCCGAGCTATGGCAAAAGATCATGCTACTTGTGATTGGAAGTATTTTAGCTTTCTATATCTGGCGCATTCCTGTAAGAGAAGTCTGAGTCACTTTTACGGATCGAATTAATTGGGTTCACATTTAACCCGTCTTTAGGTTTTTCATGTCATGAATACTTTAAATCCTTTAAATCGCATCTCAAGCCAAGTTTTGTTGACCATTAGCTGCGTACTGTTCTTTTGTGATTCGGTGGCAAATGCCAAAACTGAAGAGCAACTGAGTACCCTTTCAGAGCAGAAATCAGTGGCGGTTACCATTTACAACAATGACTTGGCCCTGGTGAAGGATTTGCGCCAAATTGATCTCGTCAACAGAGACTTTAATCTGGCATGGCGCGATGTCAGTGCGCAAATACGACCGGAAACCGCATTGCTACGCAGTGTCAATCATCCAGGCAGTATTATGGTAGTTGAACAGAATTTCAATTTTGATTTGCTAACGCCACAAAACTTACTCAACAAATATATTGGACAAATGGTGACAATCATTAAAGTCAATCCGGTAACCGGTGTAGAAGGCAGGGAAAATGCAGTGGTATTGGCTACCAGCGGGGGCGTTGTATTAAAAATGGCCGATCGTATCGAAACAGGCATTCCCGGCCGCATTGTTTTTGAGAATGTGCCAAATAACTTGCGTGACCGCCCTACGCTGGTGATTCAGGGCAATCGTAACAATTCCGCAGCGCAGGAATTAGAGCTTAGCTATTTGACAACCGGCTTGTCCTGGAAAGCCGACTATGTTGCAGAGCTGAATGACGCAGATGATCAAATGGATTTGTCCGGCTGGGTCACGTTGACTAATACCAGCGGCACCCATTACGCCCAGGCAAAACTGCAATTGGTAGCTGGCGACATTAACCGGGTACAGCGGGAGCTTGCCACCCCCATGGCAATGCAAGGCAAAGCTACGTTTGATGTTGCGGAAGTATCAATGCATCAGGAATCTCTGATGGAATATCACTTATACAATCTGAATAGACCGACGACTCTGGCTGAAAATCAAACCAAGCAAGTTGCATTGCTCAACGCTGTCAACGTGCCCGTGCGTAAGGAGCTTGTTTTGATTGGTAACGATTACTACTATGCTTCCAGCTATGGTGATCTCGGGCAGAAACTAAAAGTAAGTGTATTTGTGCAATTTGACAATAAAGAATCGGTGCGGTTAGGCGTGCCTTTGCCCAAAGGCACAATGCGCGTGTATAAGCGCGATAAAATGAATAATGCACAGTTCGTCGGTGAAGATTGGCTCGATCACACGCCGATCAATGAGGTCGTGCGCTTGAAACTGGGACAATCGTTTGATGTCACAGCAGCCAAAAAACAAACCGATTTTAAACAGTTAAGCTCTGGAAATAATAATATTAATCGTTTTGAGAGCGCTTATGAGATTACGCTCAAGAATGCGAAAAAGGAAGCGGTTACGGTGCTTGTTCAAGAACCTATCCCTGGGGACTGGAAAATCATTGCAGAAAACCAGCCGCATAGTAAACCGGCTAGCAATATGGCCGAGTGGAAAGTAGAGGTGCCTGCGGAAGGATCTGCGTTAGTTAATTATCGCGTGCAGGTGAAGTATTGAGTAAAAGAATTTGCTAGGATTATATTCCAGAATTAAATCGAACTAATCCCTCCCAATCAATTTCTCCTGTATCCCTGCAAAAGCTATTTGAGAATTCCTTTGTGAATTTATTAATCATTTGTGCATAAGATCTTGCGAAGTCATCATTTTTTTCTTTTGCATTGTGTCCGAGCGGCTCAATTATTTCTGTGAATAATTCGTTGTTTCCTGATATAAATTCCCAAAAACGTTGCCCGCAATACTTGAAATAATCTCCTTTATCCGGCTTACTGTCCTTGCCGTAGCAGCACCCATTTACAGCAACGATGTTCAATTGCGAGTTACTGGTTCTCAAAGTCTTTTTTGCAGTCTTGAAGTCCGTCACCATTTTCGCTATTTGTGAACTATTACCCCAATTCGGTCCGGATTTGATCGTTACAATGTTTCTAATACTGTTGTTATCGAATTCAAGATCGATGCCTGTTATGCCTGATTTGCGACCATTATAAACTTTATCATTAATGAAAATAGCCAGCCCCTCCAGCCAGTCGCCAAAAATGGTTTCCTCGTTTGACGAGATATGTGCATCCACCAAGCCTTTTATTATTTGCTCAGCGGTTAGCACATTTTTTGCTTTAAACAGATAAGGGTTTTTTCGTTTGATAACTTGCGACAGTTTTAATCTGTCAAGGCTTTGGATACGTTTCTGATGGAAAATTCCAATATTTTCCTCAACGTATAGTGATACGTCTTTTAGGTTTAACTGTTTCATAAATCGCCTTAGGTTCGAAGAGGCATAATTCAACGGGTTTTAATTGCTTTTTTACCATTTCGCAGTACTCAGAAATGATATCGATACCAACTGAGTTTCGTTTCATTCGATTTGCAACAATTAACGTAGTTCCAGAACCCATAAATGGATCAAGTACTCTATCATTTTCTTTTGTAAAAAGTTTGATAAACCATTCAGGCAATTCTTCAGGAAAAGCTGCGCTATGATTTTTATTGTTACATTCTGTGGCTAAATGTAAAACATTTGCTGGATATGCCTTCTCCCTGTAAAGCCAGTTTGAAATATTTTTGCCAAATCCACTGCCAACTTTTGAGTTATCCCGAGTTTTATCGGCTTCAGAAAGATTTTTTAGTCTTGAATTTGCCCAATTACCCATCGGAACCATCACTTCTTCCTGATACATATTGAATTTTCTATTTTTGTTAAATTGAAGAAGTCGCTCCCAAGCATCACGGAAACGGTTAGGCCACTTTCCAGGATAGCAATTTTTCTTATGCCAAATAAACTCTTCCGTCCATAGCCATCCTTGTTTACGCATTTCTAGAATGAGCTCGATTACATAAGTGCTGCGTTCGCCTTCAACTACCTTTTCTTTGATGTTTAACACGAAAGTTCCAGTTGGTTTTAGAACTCTCAAAAGCTGCGCCGAAATTGGTAAAAACCATTCCACATATTTATCGTGGTGAATGCCACCATAAGTATTTTTGCGCTGATCTGCGTAAGGCGGCGATGTAATGATCAGGTCAATAGAATCATCGGGAAGCAGTTTTAATTGTTCTGCACTGTCGCCATGATAGATGTCAGTAGTTATTTCCATTTCATATATTCATTTGTTTAGGTGTTTTTTAGTATCATTTTTCTTGTCATGACTTTATCTATTAAACAGCGAGCAAGTTAAAATACAAACTCTTGCAAGTCAGTAGAAGGCGTTATCAGAATTATTTTTCATATAAAAAATCCTGATCAGGATGATACCAATAATCCCGCCTGCTGCATCAATAAAAAAATCTATGATAAGGGGAGTTCGGCCTTCGATATAGAGTTGTGAGAGGTGGTCACACTTGATTGGACAGTTTTTCCCATATTTTAAGTGGAAATCTCGCGTTAATGCCTACGCTGTATTTTGCATTGCAGGCAGGTTATCGAAGTAGAACTCATTGGGCGTTTTGTCGTCAAGCGCGGTGTGAGGTCTATATTGGGAGCTATAGTCAAATCTGGTGTATGAGAATCAAGCGACCTGCTGTTTTTGAT
>NZ_CADEGP010000007.1 GCF_902826915.1 uncultured Nitrosomonas sp. | reverse complement strand
GATCAAAAACAGCAGGTCGCTTGATTCTCATACACCAGATTTGACTATAGCTCCTACAGACCGGGCGAGTCCTTTGGACATGAAAGCCGCTTTCGGAAACATCAAATGACCGGCACATGAGCGCAATCGGATATTTTTGTCGCATCGATTCAATCAGACCGTATCTCACCGCCGAATAGATTAACTGAGCTTCGCGAAATACGTCGCACATGACGCTAACCGTGCAAAGTTCTTAGCACATATCACTTAACGAATTGTCGCGAATTTGCGAGGCCATCTCTGTATTGAGTTTCAGTGAATTGTTGGTCCTGCTTCTCGAAATATCGCATCAATAGCCAGTGCATCTAAGCGATATTCGCGATTGCAGATATCGTCGCTAACAATGACCTCGCCGAATTCTTTCAGAATCGAATCAACTTCTTCGCGCCCTAGTGAACGAAGCATGGCATAAATTTTTACGGGATCTTTTTGGCAACCGTTTTGGACGGACTGGGCATCAAAAATGCGGATGGTTTCTTCATAAAATAAACGTGTCAAGATTTCTTCTGCGGTTAAATTAAATAACTCGTGATCATGGATTGTATTTGCCAAAGATTCGGCACGCACCCAGCCATCAGGGTCTTGCAAATCAGCGTTCGGCAGTTTTTGCAGCAACAAGCCAAAAATAGCATTGTTAGCAGTGGCTAGAAATAAGCGCGATGGCAATTGATCGGACTGCCTGAAGTAATGTTCAAAAATTTCAGCAACAGTTTTACCATCAAGTGGAACGATGCTTTGATAAGATTCGCGCATTGATGGCATGTCGAGCGTAAGGAGTAAGTGGCCATGGCCAAGTAAGTCGGGAACTGATTGTACTTCAGTGGTTTGTTCGCATTTTGCCATGCCACGCAGGTGTAGGCTTTCAGTGCAATCCAGCATCAGCATTGAGACGGGTCCGCTACCTGTTAATTGAATGGTCAAACGCCCAGTTTGTTTAAGATTTTCACCCAGCAACAAGGTAACTGCACTCATTTCACCTAACAGCTGTGTGACCGGTTGAGGATAGTTGCGTCCGGATAATATTTCCTGCCAGACGGAATCGAGATGCACGACCGCGCCGCGTATATTCAAATTTTCCAACAGGAAGCGTTGTACATAATTGCTCATTATTAAACCTTTAATTGTAAGAGTTGATCCATATTATGAACGGATATTTTGCAATGCTACCCAAGCTTGACCGAGAGCAATAGCGCTATCGTCAGGTGGTAATTGTTGTGAAAAAAATAAATTAAAGTCAGGTGTGGTCAATTGCTTGACTAAACCATGCCGCAGCACCGCATTGTGAAAACAACCGCCACCGAATGCCAGATTGGAAACTTGATGTTTTTCTGCGGTTATTTTAATCCAAGTTGCTAGCCCTTCAATTAACGTGGCGTGAAATAGAGCGGCAGCGTATGGAAGGTTTTGTTTTAAATCATGGTTATCGATTAAAATCCATAATAACGGAGAAAAATCCAAGTTATTTTTTTCTGTGATTCGGAAACCATTAGTCATGGCAAGTGCCGATCCATGTTGTGCAGCCAATCGTTCTAATTGAAGCGCTGCTTGTGCCTCATAGGATTGAGTGAAAGAGACACCGAGAAGGCCTGCTGCAGCGTCGAATAGCCTTCCCATGCTAGAAGTCTGTGGGCAATTCAAGCTTTTGGTCAGCATGTTGGTTACAATTGTGGCAGCGGGTTGATCAGCAAAACGTTGCGTAATCTCTTCGCTACGATTTAAATGAGCTAGCGCAGCTGCAGCCATACGCCAAGGCTCTTGTGCTGCTAGATCCCCTCCTGGCAGAGCTAATGTTGTTAGATGGCCCAGCCGTTCGAATCGGGCGCCGTCCACCATTAACAACTCGCCACCCCAAGGGGTGTTATCAATTCCTAATCCTACACCATCCAACGCTAGAGCCATTACCGGTTGAGTAAGTCGATGCTCAGCACAGATAGCGCCAATATGAGCGTGATGATGTTGTACGGCAAGTAGTGGGAGTTGCTGTTGCTCAGCAAAAGCTTGAGCAAAATGAGTGCTGTAAAAGTCTGGGTGTAAATCGTGCGCAACCAGTTCAGGTTGAATCGAATAGTTTTTACACATGCGGTACACGGTTTGATCTAATAGTTGTCGGGTATTCGCTGTTGCTAAATCTCCGATAAGCGGTGAGATATATGCAATGTTTTCTTGCGTCAGACAAACGGTATTCTTTAACCAGGCTCCACAAGCCAGAATAGCGGGCCCACTGATTGCTAACGGAATAATAATGTCTATTTGGTTAAACAAGTGTCGAATTGGTTTATGTTTTGTATTGGACTGTGGAAGGAAGTGCAAGACGGTTAGCTTCAATCCAATCAATCCAGACTTGCATGCCACTGCCCTGCATAGCTGAGATTTGAATCACTGGTAAACCGGGATGAATGTGGTGCGCATATTCAATTGCCAAATCGACATCAAAAGATAAGTATGGTAATAAATCGCATTTATTCAACAGCATTAGATCAGCCGCATGAAACATATCAGGATACTTAAGTGGTTTGTCTTCACCTTCGGTAACCGACAATATAACTATTTTATATGCTTCACCCAGATCAAAGTTGGATGGACACACTAGATTACCTACGTTTTCAATAAACAAAAGACTGTTTTGTTGTGGCGATATTTGCTGCATTGCTTGTTGCACCATAAATGCATCCAGGTGACAACCTTTACCCGTATTAATTTGTGTTGCTGAAATACCCGTTTCACGAATACGTGCGGCATCATGATCGGTTTGTTGGTCGCCTTCGATTACAGTGATCGGTAATTTATTACGAAGTATTTGAATAGTATTGACTAAGAGGGTAGTTTTACCTGAACCAGGACTGGAGAGCAAGTTAAGTGCGAGGATGTTTTGCTTGGATAGAAAACGGCGATTCTCATTGGCGTATTGGTTGTTTCTTTCCAGAATGTCGCGTTCTATTTTGATCATTCTAGCCTGACTCATGCCGGGTGCGTGTGCAGTGGTGATACCTGCTCCGGAAGCAAGCGTTTCTGAGGCGCAGTTGTTTTTAATCGGCAATGATGGAGTGTGATCGCGAGTATTAGAATGTCTCAGTGGACGAAACTGAATTGGCTTCTCAAGATGAAGTGATTGAATCGTTTTTCCATTAATGCGTGTTTGTCCGGTGCTGCATCCACAAGTCGTACACATTTGATCCTCTTTATTCAGCCTCTAATTCTTTGATTTTCATTTCGCGCCCTTGAGTGACTTTCAATGTATTATAACTGCCACAATGTGAACAGGCCTCATAATAGCTCGCAATCAAGCTGCTGCGACTGCATTGTGTGCATACTGCCTGCCCAGCAATTTCTATGATTTCTAACTTGGCTTGCCGAGCGATGCTGTCTTGTGTTATCACATCAAAATAAAATCGTAATGACCCTTGCTCAACGCAAGCCAATTTACCAATCTCTAACCATACAGTTTTAACCTTTGTAAGTTGATGCTCGGTCGCGGTTTCCTCGATAATCTGTAATAAATTTTCAGCGAGCGAAAGTTCATGCATGCCATATTTTACTGGATTATTAAAAAATCATTGTAATAAGTAATCATGGTATCGCTAAAATGTGTTCATCAGATGTTAGCAAGTATTTGGCTGTCAGCGCCAGTTCACTTCATAGCTTGATTCATTTCTAACAGTCCTCTATAGTTCTGAAAATATATCAAATGTCAGATAATATTCAAAACCTTACAAATTGCATAAAGAATCTGGCAGGATTAAAAAATATCCCTAATGAATTTAGTTGATCCGATAAATAATAGGTTGCGCGGCATTGAAATTAAATTGATTTCAACAGTTGTGATTTATAGCGCTCAATCAGTTCATAACACATTATTTTGGTTTAGATTTGCAAGATATGGCTGAAACAGAATCTCAATTGAAATGGATTAAATTGGCTTGCTTGTATGAAAGCTCACATGACATGTTGAGAATTCACTTTATTGACGAATTGTGCCAGAAGTTGATAGAAAATATAAAAATGATAGGGTATTCACCCAGCCAAATTTTTCCCTTTATCGACATTGATGATGAAAGCTACGGAGAGAGCCGTGTCTTACACACACTGGATCATAAATTTTCTATTTCCATAATGACGAATGGCAGAATTTGTGGGCAGATAGGAATATATTCTAAAGATATTGATGTTATATCTGTGTTTGAAAATGAAAATAAAATCTTTCTACAGAGCATAGCCGATGATCTGGGTTTATGGTTGGAGCGAAATCGACTTTTGGATAGAAAAACAGTATTGCTAGATTCAGCTAACGTTATTGAAAGCGCATTTAATGAGCATGCGATCATGGCAATCACAGACAATTTAGGAAAAATTAGTTATGTCAATGAAAGATTTTGCACTGTTTCTGGGTATTCTTTCGATGAATTAATTGGGCAAGATCATCGAATTGTTAATTCCGATTATCACTCCAAAGACTTCTTTCTTGACTTATGGAGCGCTATTACGAAAGGAGAAGTATGGAAAGGGGAAATTAAGAATCGTGCTAAGAATGGAACATTTTATTGGGTTGCTATGACAATTGTGCCTTTTCTTGATGATGTCGGATTGCCGTACCAATTCGTTGCGATACTGAACGAAGTGACGGGATACAAGCTGCTGGAGCAAAGAATGGAAAAACAAGTTGCAGAATTAGCACGGTCAAACGATGAGCTGGAACAATTTGCGTATGTTGTTACTCATGATCTACAAGAACCGCTCAGGGCTATTAACAGCTTTGTTCAATTGCTCAATAAATACTGTCATACGCAATTGGATCAACGTGCGAATAATTTGATTTCACATGCGGTGGCCGGCACCCATCGTATGCAACAGCTTATTGATGACTTGTTAACCTATGCACAGGTGGACGCTAGTCAAGAATTTGTGAAAATAGACTGTGAGCAACTGCTCAAAGAAGTAGAAGCAGATTTATTAGTTACCATTAGCGAATGTAACGCGATCATTACGCATGATCAGCTTCCAGTTGTTAGAGGAATTCGTTTTCAGTTTATTCAGTTAATTTCTAATCTAATCAATAATGCACTTAAATTTCGAAGAGCTCATGAACCTAAAATCCATATTGGTGTAAAAGAAAAATCAGATGAATGGATTTTTTTAGTATCGGATAATGGAATTGGCATAGAGAAACAATATCGAGAGCGGATTTTTCGAGTATTCCAGCAATTACATAGTCGCAAAGACTATGCAGGTACGGGGATTGGTTTGGCAATATGTAAGAAAGTAGTGGAACACCATGGAGGAAGGATATGGGTCAATTCAAAACTTAATGCAGGCTCATCATTTTATTTCACAATCCCCAAAATAAAATAAATACAATGCATCTTAAAAATAGTACTGAGCCCAATGTCATTTTGATGATTGATGATAATCCTACCGATGTTTTGTTGATTAAAGAAGCTTTTGCTTTATGTGGTGAGAACTATGAGGTGTATGTAGCTGAAGATGGTGCGTATGCATTAGAGTTTCTAAGCCAACAAGATCAATATTGTCATGTGCCTCATCCAGATATCATTTTGCTGGATTTAAATATGCCGAGAAAAAGCGGATTGGAAGTATTAAAAGAACTGAAAGATGATCCTGATTTGAAAAGCATACCTGTCATTATTTATACTTCATCTAAAACTAAAGCAGATGTGAGATCTGCATATCTGAGCCATGCAAATGGTTATATTAAAAAATCGATTGATTTTGATGATTGTATAAAAATAGCAAATTCGATCAATGATTATTGGTTCTCTACTTCAACGCTCTATGAGCCTTGATGTGTGATGATCGTACCTAAGATTCATATTTTATTAATTGAAGATAATGAGACTGATGCGATACTGGTGCAGAGTGATCTACAGTATGCAATGGGTGATCAGGTGACGGTGACTCATGTAGAGCGGTTAAGTTCTGCATTAGAGCTAATTCACAAAGAATCTTTTGATTTAATATTATCAGACCTCACTTTGCCCGATAGTGATGGAATTACAACCATAAATGAATTGCGAAAACATGCGGCAAGTATACCGATTGCCGTTTTATCTTTTAGGGATGATGAAAAGCTTGCAATCAAAGCGATAAAAGCCGGCGCACAAGACTATCTCGTGAAAGGCAGTCTTACTGAAGGTGTGCTTGCACGGGTGATTCGCTATTCAATTGAAAGACAGCGGATTGAGGAAAGTAATAGGAAGGCACAGAATCGGTTTCAGACAATTTTTGAAAAAGCCCCTTTAGGTATTGCATTAGTTAATTTGAAAACCGGAAAATACTACGATGTGAATCCGAAATATGCATCCATTGTTGGTAGGCATGTGGAGGAGCTTATTAATATTAGTCATGCGGATATTATTCATCCAGATGATTTGCAGTCTTATTATTATGATATTGAACTATTTCTAGTCAATGATCTAGCTAGTTGTAAGATAAAAAAAAGAATTCTTCGTCAGGATGCGTCAGTTATCTGGATTGAAATTTCTATTGTGCAGTTTGAAGTCATGGCGAGTGATGAAATATGTTATTTATGTATGATAGAAGATGTTACTGAACATAAACAGATGGTTGAAAATCTACGTCGATTGGCCGCGCATATGCAAGATGTGCGAGAAGAGGAAAGAACTAGGATTGGCCGCGAAATACATGATGTTCTTGGCGGAACTTTGGCAGTTCTGAGAATGGATTTGGATTGGCTTTCTAAAAAAATAATTGCAGAACCCATACGCGAACGAATCAAATTGTTATATCAATTAACGGGTGAAGCCATCGATACTGCGCGTCGGGTTTCGGTAAATTTACGCCCTAATGTATTGGATAATTTAGGGTTGTTGGGTGCCATCGAATGGCTGGTGCGTGAATTGGAACAGCGGACAAATATTGTTTGTACACTGGAATCTGCAATATCTGATTTATCTTGTCATAATAAAAACTACGAAACCAATATTTTTAGAATTATCCAGGAAGTACTTATCAACATTGCTCGGCATTCACATGCAAATAAAGTTGATGTAGAGCTTCTAGAAGACGAAGATGATGTTGTTATTACGATTAGAGATAATGGTGTTGGTATTACAGAATCACAGATTTTAAATCCTCAGTCATTTGGAATTATCGGCATGGATGAAAGAACACAACAACTTGGCGGTAAATTTGAAATATCAGGCACACCGTTACAGGGCAGTGTTGTAATACTTAGAATACCATTAACCTTGACCGCATTTGCAGGAGAATTAACAGATGATTAGGGTACTGATTGCAGATGATCACACATTATTTCGTGATGGGCTTAAACGAATTTTCAGTGAAACAGATGATATTGAAGTTGTTGCAGAAGCGATTGATGGGAAAGATATTATAAAAAAGACCAAGGAATGCGATTGGGATATTATCTTGCTAGACATTAACCTTCCGGACATGAATGGATTAGAAGTTCTGAAACGAATTTTATCTGCAAATCCATCTTCATGTGTGCTGGTGTTAAGCATGTATCCTGAAGATGAATACGCGATCCGAGCGATTCGTTCTGGAGCATCTGGATATATAACAAAGGATAGTCCAACCGATCAGCTCATTAATGTGGTGCGCCGTCTCTCCAAGGGAGGAAAATATGTTAATCCCGAGCTCGCAGAGAAACTCCTGTTTAATCCGATTGTGGGTTCAGAGAAATTGACACATACCGCATTTTCAGACCGGGAATTCCATGTTTTTAAACTTATCGTCTCTGGAGAACCTTTAATTTCCATAGGCAAGAAACTGTCCCTCAGTGTCAAAACCGTTAGTACTTATCGCTCACGCATTTTGGAAAAAATGCGTATGAAAAATAATGCGCAATTGATTCGATATGCGATTCAGCACAAACTACTTGAGTAAGAGAGTGCAAATTTAATTTTCTAATTATGAAAAAATAGCTTAATATTAGTCGCCTGCGGTCGTTTTTTCGCTAAAAAGTGAGACAACAATGGGTTGTGCGATGCGAGCATTATGCTGCTTTTGGCAATAGATGTATCCTATCGTCGTGAATGTTCAGAGCCTATTGAGTTGTATAGGGGAATACTGCGCGGGTTCAGTTTTGTGTTTTGTAATCGTGCTGAGTATCATGTCAAGGTATTTGTTCTATCATAGATAGGAAAAGACTGATAGTTGCGCCGATACAAACATTAAAGGATAATACGCGGCTTTTAGTTTCCCTTTGGGATTGAATATTAAGGATATTGGCAATGAAAGCAGAGATTCATCCAGATTATCATGAAATAACTGTAACTTGCAGCTGTGGTAGTGTGTTTAATACGCGCTCGACTATGAATAAACCTTTAAATATTGAGGTGTGTTCACTTTGTCATCCGTTTTATACGGGTAAGCAGAAAATTGTCGATACTGCGGGTAGAGTTGAGAAGTTTCGTCAAAAATACAATAAACAACCATCCAAATAATTTTTAGTACTTTGCTATCGATTCACTATTAACTTCAGGTGTATGACTGGAGGTTTTATGATAACCAGATTCGATGTGAATATGTTATCAGTAATGAATAGCAAGCCAGATAGTTTCGTTTTCTGGGTCCGTCCATGAGACTCTGTGCTTTTTATGCGAAGGAATATTAATGAAATCTCCTTCTTTAAGTGGCACAGAAGTCTGATCCTCAAAAGTAAGTACAGCTTCTCCTTTGAGAACCATCACCCATTCATTTTCTTTCTGATCATGCCAAGAAGACGATTGTTGGCCTTTCGAAATAATTCTTTCAATTGTTAGCGTATCATTTTTGATTAAAATATCGAAAATTTCACGTTCCAAATTTTTAGGAATTCCTGAGAAAATATTTTGCAATTTCATTTTCGTTTGATAAGTAAAGCTGCTCAATAAATCACAATGGTCAGTGTTAAGGGTCCTTTCGCTCGACTACTTCTCTCATATCCCAGAGAAAAAACATAATTCGCGTACTTTTTAGCTCATCGATCCTCTGGCCATTACTTCACATCCCAAATTATGGAGAATAAAATAAGGTGTAATAGTTAGGGTATTTATTACTTTAATATTTCTTAGAAGTCTCAGAATAGAGTTATACACTAACTCGAGATGAAATTTGATGTAAGATGATGTTAGTAAATCAGGATTAATCTCTGTGGATTCAAACTTACATTTCTTGATGTGAGTGATTAGAAATAAAAGCGTAGCTAATGTTATGCCACTTACAGTTGTATAGATTATTTAAATTTACGATTTTTGATTTCTCTTTGAATATATTAATATATATCTTATTCGTAATAAGCATTAAAGTTTTAAATTGAATTGTCGTAGCTAGCGTGAAATAATTCTTGGCTTTCTTTGTGTGTAAGTATTTGATTATTTTTATATTTCTTCCATGAAATGTTTGTCATGTTAAGCATATATGGAGCAGTTTGATTGAAATTGTCATTATAAATAATAAAGGGGAAAATACTATGGCAGTAGCACATATAAGGATGATTTCGATAATAGGGGTGGCGCTTATTACCGTTTTCGCTCTTACTGCTTGCGATAAAGAGCCTAAAGCAAAAAAATCTGGGCAATCAATAGTTAGTGTTAATGGTTCCGAGATTACAATGCTTCAACTTAACGATGAAATAAGGCGAAGTAGTATCCGCGCTGATCAGTATGAAGCCGCTAGCGAGAAATTATTGGAATCACTGATTGCTCGTCAGTTGATCGTAGATGAAGCCATAAGAAATAAACTTGATCGTTCACCTGAAGTGATGCAGGCACGTGAACGTGCAAATGCTCAAGTAATTGCACAAGCATATTTACAAGGAATTATTAGCAAGATTGCAAAACCATCTAAAGCTGAGATCGAGGATTATTATCGGAAAAACCCAGAGTTGTTTGCACAGCGAAAACAGTTTGATTTAACTACAGTGCGAGTAGCAACTAAGGATGTTAGTGAAGAACTAAAGAAAATGATAGATGGAGCAAAGTCTGTAGACGAAGTAGTAAATTGGCTTGATAAAAATAAAATCCAATATTTTCGCAGCTTGGCAACACGAAGTAGTGCTGATCTTCCGCTGCAGTTAGTATCAATGTTACGTGAGAAAAGCAAAGACACTATTTTTATTATTAATGAACAAGGAAAAAGTGTGTTGATTTCAGTCAATGCGATTAAAGATAATTCAGTTTCAGAAACTGCTGCGGCACCACAGATTGAAAGATTCTTGATCAATCAAAAACATAAAGAAGAAACAGACGCTGAAATTGCGCGTTTACGCGCTTCGGCAAAGATCGAATATCTAAATGCGAAAGAAGCACCAGAACCTAATATAGAGAAATCAGGTGATCAGTTACCCATAATTTCTCTTGAAACTTTGGATAGCAACGACAATCCATCTGGAGCAGTTTCTGAAGGAGCAATTGAACGTGGTATTTCAGGGTTAAAATAAGCATATTTATGCTGAAGGTATATTTAATCTATTTGACATAGAATAAATTAAGGATATAGATAAATGGAAAATATTATGAAGAAAGGGCAGTTATTGATTATGGTTTTGGCACTACTTTCGATGATTGGTGTCGCTAATGCAGCTGCCGGAGAGAAAAAAGAAAGTACTTTGGGGCCAGGGGACACATTAAAAATATTTGTATTTGGTCAACCGGACATGACAACTGAAGTAAAAGTAAGTGAGGCTGGAAATATAACTTTTCCATTGCTGGGCGAAATATTTATTGATGGACTAACACCTTCTGAAGCGGAAAGGAAGATAGTTAATCTGCTAGAGAGTAAAGATATTTTACGTAAACCACAAGTAAATATCATTACCGCTTCGTTACAAAGTCAAATGGTATCTGTGCTTGGTTATGTGCGTAACCAGGGGCGATATCCAATCGAAGGTAAACGCAGATTGACCGAAATTCTGGCTATGGCGGGAGGGATTGTTCCTGATGGGGCCGATCAGATTACTCTGATTCGTTCGAATGGTAACCAATATGTTAAAGAAGTAATTGATGTTTTGGAGATGATTCGTTCTGGTAATTTGGCTCGTGATTTGAACATAAGAAGTGATGATCTAGTCTATGTTGAAAGAGCTTCTCGTTTTTATATCTATGGTGAAGTACAACGTGCTGGAGTATATAAGCTTGAGCGCAACATGACGGTTATGCAGGCGTTGTCGGTGGGCGGTGGATTAACTACTCGAGGTACCGAACGTGGTTTACGGATTCAGCGCCGCGACGGAGCGGGAAATCTACAGATTTTACCTCTCAAATCGAGTGATTTAGTGGAGCCTGACGATGTAATTTATATCAAAGAAAGTCTGTTCTGATATCTGATCTAGAGTTTCTCGATTTAACCTATGAAGTAAATAGTGTAACTTAATGGGGTTCAAAATAGGATTATACGCATGGATTTTTCTCGATTTTTTCTTATTATATTAGCACGCCATAAACTGATACTCTTGACACTTGTTGTGACGATGTCAACTACTTTATTGGTTAGCTTGTTAATGTCAAAGAGCTACAAGTCAACAGCTGTAATGGTGCTTGCCCATAAAGGTGCAGATCCTGTGACAGGATTGATAATGTCACCTCAGCAAATCACAGGTTACATGGCTACGCAATTGGACATTATAAAAAGCTCTAGAACTGCATTGATGGTGGTTGATCAACTGCGACTTGATCAAAATGAAGCTGTTGTAAGCCAGCATAAACAAAGTAATTCTTCTCTGGGAATGCGTGAATGGTTGGCTGCTTTACTACTTAAAAATCTGGAAATTGAAACTTCGCGTGATAGTAGTGTGATTCGTATTAGTTTTAAAGGAGCAGACCCTGCTTTTACTTCCGTTATTGCCAATGCTTTTGCAAATGCATATCAAGAAATAAGTATACGCCTCACCGTTGAACCTTCGCAAAAAGCAGCATCTTTTTTTACTGATCATTTGAATGTGTTACGTGACAGATTGGAAATTGCACAAAAGAAGCTATCTCAATATCAACATTCAGAAGGAATTGTTGATGCGGATTATCGACTTGATATTGAAACAAAGCGCTTGAATGATCTTGCCAGTCAATTGGTGGCGGCGCAAGCGGATCTGATTGGCGCGGATTCAAAGTTAGACGGCACTAACCGGGAAAGCGGAGGACTTGGTATTACTAGAAATGCGGTCATTAACAATCTTAAAATAAATTTATCGCAAGCCGAATCAAGGTTCTCTGATATTTCTCAAAAATTGGGAAAAAATCATCCCAGTTACATTGGAGCAAAAGCAGAAGTTGACAAACTTAGATCTGAGCTTAGTAGGCACATAAATTTTACTGATAGAAGCGCTGTTAATCAGGAGGCCGAGATTAGCAAGGCTCTTGAAGAGCAGAAAACAAAAATACTAACATTGAATCGTTCGAGAGATGAGCTTCAAATTCTTGAAAGAGATGTGGAAGGTGCGCAGCAAGCATATAACAGTGCAATGCAACGTTTAAATCAAACGACTCTTGAGGGACAATCTAACTTATCAAGTGTTTCTATACTTGATACAGCAAAAATTCCGGATAAGCCAGATAGCCCTAAGCTACTACTCAATTTAGTTCTTTCAGCATTTTTGGGAACTTTGTTAGGGGTAGGGGCTGGATTACTTGCAGAGATGATTGATCGTCGTGTGCGCTCAGCAGAGGATTTGATAGATGTGCTCCATGCTCCTGTGCTGGGCATTATAAAACGGGGCATTCCAAAACAAAGGCGCTTACAATTAGCATTGCCTCGATTGCTACGATGAAAGATTCAGAAAGTTTTAAAGGAAAGAAAATGAGCATTCCAGATTCTTTAGAAACAGAGAAGCTGAGCGGTTCCGGCTCTATGACTACAAACGCGGCTGCTGTACGTAAGTTTAGTATCGGGCACATTTTGTTGGATATGGGGAAAATTACGCCTGTTGAAGCTGAGCGTATATTACGATTGCAGAAAGAAAGTGGTTTGCGCTTTGGTGATGCGGCAATAAAGTTAGGCCTAATTACTGAAGCAGATATTCAGTTAGTATTGGCACAACAATTCGATTATCCGTATTTATTACCTGGACAAGGAAATCATCCGCCGGAATTGGTGGTTGCATATCAACCATTTGGCACTCAGGTTGAAGTTTTTCGCGCAGTAAGAAGTCAATTAATGCTACGTTGGTTTACTTCCGAGCGTAAAGCACTAGCAATAATTAGTTGTAACCCGAATGAAGGAGCAAGTCTTTTTACTGCGAATCTTGCCGTAGTGTTTTCTCAACTTGGTGAGCGGACATTGTTAGTCGATGCCAATTTGCGTTGCCCGCAGCAACATGAGATTTTTAATTTGAAAAATAAACAAGGCTTGTCTGATGTACTGGTTGCTCGCGCTAATGTGTCTGAGGTCATTGCCAAAATAGATTCATTTGTTGATCTCTCAGTGTTGCCTGCGGGCACGCTGCCACCAAATCCTTTGGAACTCCTTAATCGTTCTTCATTCGACGAAATGAATGATCAACTTGCGAGTCAGTACGATGTTATTCTTTATGATACTTTAGCATTTTCTAATGGAGTTGATGCGCTTGCGATTGCTGCTCGCACCGATGGCGCACTCATAGTTGCACACAAGAACAATACTCGCTTAACTGATATCAACGCTATGAGTGAACAACTAAAATATAGTGGTGCTGAGATTGTAGGCTCAGTACTAATTGATTTTTAGTAGATAAATTTAATCATGCCTTCATATCAATTAAGTAGCTCTAAACCAGAGATACTAAGCTGGTGGCCTATCATTTTAGGCTTATTGGCCTTATATATTCCTACTTTCTATGGCTTGGCAAATGGGATATGGACAAATGAAGAGCAGGCTCACGGGCCAATTATTTTGATACTTTCAATGTGGCTTATATTCCGAAAATGGAAAATAATGATTAAAGAAAGTGACGCCCAATCAACTTCAGCTTTCGGGTGGGTCATTCTTATTGTCGCTTTAACTTTTTACATTATTGGCGGTTCTCAGCAGATATTAATATTAGAGATTGGTTCTTTTATTCTGGTTCTAGCAGCGATATTACTTATTAAGCGTGGTTATATTGCGCTAAAAATCATGTGGTTCCCATTGTTTTTTTTGTTATTTATGATTCCGTTGCCAGGCGCAATAGTTAGTTTTTTTACTATGCCAATGAAGATGGCAGTTTCGTATGTGGCGGAGAATATTTTGTTTTGGGCAAATTATCCTATCGCGAGGAATGGTGTGATTTTGCAAATTGGTCAATATCAACTTCTTGTGGCTGATGCATGTGCGGGACTACAGACATTGCTAACTTTGGAGGCATTAGGTTTGTTTTATTTGAATCTTGTCAATCATACTTCAGTTTTTCGGAACGCGGCATTGGCTATTCTTATAATACCAATTTCTTTTACTGCTAACGTTATTCGCGTTATGGTACTTACTTTGATTACTTACCACTATGGTGACGCTGCGGGACAAGGGTTCCTTCATGGGTTTGCTGGCATGGTTTTATTTATTAGTGCATTAGTACTGATTCTTGGAGTAGACGGATTATTGCAGTATTTTTCGCGAGCACAGCCTGTCAATATTGTTAAACCAATAAATAATATCTAATTATTAAATGATTATATTTTTTCTAGTATCTTGTAGAGATGTGAATTAAAATATTTAAGAATTATTTTATAAAACAACATTTCTTTAGTGCCATCAGTAAAAAAGGAGAATGTTAATGAATAAATCTCTAATAATTAATATATTAATTGGAGTGTTGATGGTGTCATCAGGTGCTTTAACAATGGCCTTTACTCCCACCGAGAAAATTGCTGATCAACAGGAAAAGATCAATCTTGAAACGATGATTCCTGACGAGTTTGGAGATTGGCAAATCGACAGAACAATTGTTCCATTACAAGTAGACGCCGAAACTCAAGCTAATCTGGACAAAATTTATAACCAAACACTAGCCAGAACTTATGTCAATTCCCAAGGTGAGCGCATTATGCTTTCAGTGGCTTACGGGGGAGATCAGAGCGATAATCTATCGGTACATAAGCCTGAAGTATGTTACTACGCTCAGGGTTTCGAGATAAAGAAGGTTTTTCCTGGAGAGCTACTTACTCAATATGGAAAATTACCGATTAAGCGTTTATTAGCTACCAAAGGTAATCGAAATGAGCCAATTACATATTGGGTTACAGTTGGCAATAAAGCTGTTTTACCAGGATTTGATCAAAAATTGCAACAATTGCGTTATGGTTTGACAGGAAATATTCCAGACGGCATTTTGGTGAGAATTTCTTCTATAGATAATGATAATGATGCGGCTTATCAACTGCAAACTATCTTTATTCAAGATCTGCTTTTAGCTGTTAATGTTAATGAACGAGTAAGGTTAATAGGTACTTTTCAAGCATAGTAGTATATCTATGGATGCTAGTAGGGATAGTGGAGGCATGGGGGCGGCATTGGCTCATAAATCCATAATCTTTAAAATAGGAAATACAACAAGTCCAGCGTGTAAAAATAGTGGGCACATGAGTTTGGTCAAGCTTTCATGTATACAACAAAATTAAGTGAGATTTAAGTAGACCTTGTTTATTATGAAAGCAGAAATATCATCCAGATTTTTTAATAATAATCTAAATTCCAAGACGCTAACTTTTGTCTTCTTGCTATTTAGTGTACTGATTTTATCAATTCTTAGTGGCATACTTGCTGCATCTGGAAACTTAATTCTTCTGATTCCTCTGCTGGTTTTATTTGGTGTTTTTTTTATTCTTGCTGCACCAGTTGCTTGGACAGTTTGGATATTATTTTGGGGGGCATTTCTGGTCACTGGACCAAGCGCCTATTTTCTTCGTTTTTCACAGCTTCAATGGTTTACGGTTTTGGTAAGTGCAGCATTGTTATTACCAGTGTTGCTTCATTTGTTACGTGCTAGAACAGGTATAAAGCCAGTGTCATTCTCTGGTGATCTTTGGGGGCCCATTATTTTAGTTGTACTGGTGCTTTTTTCTACTGTGATTGATCAGCCTTACTTTTCTGAATTTATAAATGCATCACGGTATTATCTTCTCATGTGGCCATTAATGCTGGTTATCATGTTTGGCTTAACATCTGAGAAAATGATAATGCAATTGTGGAAGGCTCTCATGATTGTAGCCGTCCTACAGTTTCCGATGGCAATTTATCAATATTTTTTTGTAGTTCCAAGTAGTGCGCGATCGTCACCGTGGGATGCTGTGATAGGCACATTTCATGGTGTTATAGAGGGTGGAGGGGATAGTGCCGCAATGGCTATTATGTTGTTGATTGCTATGCTAACTGCGATTGCATTATGGCGTGAAGGAAAACTTACTGGTTTAAAGGTGGTTTTAGTTGTATTGTTTGGACTTCTTACGCTTGGTTTGGCGGAAGTTAAAGCAGCCGTCATACTACTTCCAGTTGTTATAGGCCTGTATTATCGTAAAGAGCTGCTGAAGCGACCTGTTGAGTTTATTGCTGTTATGATGGGCGCTGTTTTGTTAGTTGGAGTTTTATTTACATTTTATGAGAAACTTCACTATGGAGATGCCTCAACGCATACATTCAAGAAGAATCAAGTTACTTCAACTTATGATCGGGTGATGAGAGCCTTAGATCCTGAGACGGAGACATATGATGGTCGTGAATTGGGTCGTGTAAATCTTTTACTAAATTGGTGGAATATTAACGTCGGCAGTGGCGATTTGCAACACAGTTTATTCGGTTACGGTATGGGAGCAACTTATGAAAGTAGAATCGGAACAGGGGAATTAGTGGATCGTTTCCCTTATAAGATAAATACATCTTCATCCCTCATATTATTATGGGAGATAGGTATTTTGGGACATTTGGTTTTCTTCTTCATATTACTACTCGGAGCAAAAGCTTCGGAACGTGCCGCTGGTCATGATGTTATTCCAGAAATTCATCGTATTTTTTTGAGGATAGGCGCGGTAGGATTGTTCTTGTTAATTCTAACAATGCCTTATAAGAACTTTCATTTGTACTCGAACCCGATTCAGTTTCTTATGATGCTGATGTTAGGTCAGGCGGCATACTGGTCGAGATTTTTAAATAAATGAGGTGATTCTTGAGTTATGCAAGGAGACTGATAAAGATTTGCTCGCGAGATGCGATTACCTGACTCATTCAGCTTAATTTAAGCTATTAATGAATCAAATGAGAGTTTACTAAATGCTCGCGACATACAACAAGGGATTGTAAGTACCATATACTAAAGAAACATTATGATCAGTTATGTTTTTAAAAAGATATTTTTTATAACAATTTTCAAGGAAATCTGATGCAAGGATGGCTCAAAGAGGTTTATGGAAAAATAATCCCTTTCGGAGTGCGCCAAGATATCAAAGGATATACTCGCCGGAGACAATACAAAGCACTAAGACAACAGATCAATAGTGATGGCTATTCCTTAAAACCGTATGACGATTTGCAATGTATTTTTATACATATTCCCAAAACTGCCGGTATATCAGTTTGTCAAGCATTCTTCGGCTGTTTAGGTGGCGGACACCTTACAGCACGAACTTATCAAGTGATATTTGGAACTGAAAGTTATAAAAATTATTTTAAGTTTGCTTTTGTGCGTAATCCTTGGGATCGATTAGTGTCTGCTTATGTTTTTTTAAAGAAGGGAGGTTTAACTGAACAGGATAAAGCATGGGCACGTGAATATCTGGATAAATTTGATAGTTTCCAGAATTTCATTATGCATGGATTGACATCTTCTGACATTTACCGCGTTTTGCATTTTATTCCACAATGGGAATATGTAGTCGACAAGAATGGCAAAGTTGATGTAGATTTTATTGGCAGATTCGAAACCTTGGAGAGCGATTTTGAAATATTGGCCGAAAGACTGGGAGTGGCGACTAATTTATTAAAGATAAATCATAGCCTGAAAGGAGATTACCGTAGTTATTACAATGATGCTAGCGCTGAGGTCGTGGCTAAGTTATATTCGCGCGACATTGAGTTGTTTGGCTATTCATTTGGCCATTGATTGTCATATCGATGTCGTTTTATTTCCTAAAATAAATTAAATATGAAAATCAATTTTATAGGCGTTGGTGCGCAAAAGTGTGCATCTACATGGGTGCATCGTGTTCTATCAGATCACCCGGAAGTGGCGATATATCAAGGTAAGGAAAGCGATTTTTTTTCAACTTATTATGGTCGTGGCTATCAGTGGTACGAGAAACAAGTAGGGGGTGCCAGTGCGGTAAGTGCCAAAGGAGAGATTTCACCTTCGTACTTTGCTGACAGCGATACACCCAGTCGTGCTTTTCTATACAATTCAGAAATGCGGATCGTGCTATTGTTGCGAGACCCAATCGAACGTGCCTACTCCAACCATTTGCACGTGGTAAGACAAGGATATTTTTCCGGCCAGAAATTAAGTTTCGAAGATGGGTTAGCCAATAACCCAATGTATGTAGAACAGTCTCGCTACGCTAAGCACCTCGCTCGTTGGCTGGAAATCTTCCCAGAGAATCAAGTGTCAGTAATTTTTCAAGAAGATATTCGCGATAATCCTAAGATACAAGCACGTAATTTATATCGTTTCTTAGGCATTAATGAGGATCATCAGTCTTGGTTTTTAGAGAAAAAGGTGAATGAAAGTATTGTTGTTAAAAATGCTAAATTGGATCAGCTGCTCAAACAATTTGGAAAAATTGGTCGATATGTGGGTGGAAAGAGAATTGTCGAAGCAGTTAAGAATAATGATTTAGTCCGCAATTTACGTCGAAACCATAATCAAATTGAATTGCGACAAGTTGTTCCACCGATGCGCGAAGATACACGAAAACATTTGCAAGAAGAATTGGCTGATGATATGAACGAATTATTGCAGCAGCTTAATCTAAAGAAATTACCTTGGCAGAGTTGGGGGGCGTCGCAGGACTGATCAAGATCAATTACGTTAGATAAGCTGGTTTCGCTGAAGTCAAAAGATTCTGGTTAAATTATCGGCTACCATGGCGATGTCACTATTATGAATATTGTGAGAAAAATATGTGAGCGTATCAATTAGTTCTTTGTTGTATACCTCCTCACAAATTGTTATTCGCACTCCATAGCAAGTAACGTCGCTAAATTGGTTCAACTTTTAATTAAATTGAGATGAGATCTGTATATAAAAACTTTAAAATACTTATGAAAGCTATGAGTGCCATAAGCACATTAATAAAACCTAGCTTTCTAATTGCGGTTAGACAAAAGCAGCATTCCGCCGGACTTGTATTGCTTTTCACCATAAGCGCTTTCTTGTTTAGTCATAGCACAATAGCTAATCCAGTGAAATGGCATCCAGGACATTACTATACAATTTTAGGTCTAGGTAAAAATGACCCGAAATATATGACACAAGTATATAAGGAGCTCAAAGCAACGCCAGCATTGCGTGGGATACAAATTCGCTATTTCTGGGCGGAACTAGAAACTGCAAAAGGTGTGTATGACTTTGCATCGATTGATCAGCGGCTTGCTGAACTTGCTGCAATAGGAAAACGTCTTGTCATTCAGGTGCAAACAAAGTCATTTGTTCCAATAGGGAAGCCAACGGGGAAGCTTGTGCCAGATTATTTGAAGACAAGTGAATATGATGGCGGTGAGTTTGCTTATAGTAGCTACGGCAGCACGGCACCAAGAGGATACAATATTGCATTATGGAATTCGCAGGTGCATGATCGTTTGGTTGAATTATTTAGGGTGATGGGGGAGCGTTACAATTCTCATCCATACTTTGAGGGTATCGGCATGATAGAAACTGCGTATGGAGAACCGATCGTTTCCCAGCCCGCTCATCAGATGTCCAAATTCTATGAAAATTTGCTTAGCGTTCACCAGAAAATGCGATCTTATTTTCCAAATACTATGACGATCCAGGAAGTGAATTACCCCCACCCAATCCTAGAGTCATTTGTGAGGAGACTAAAAGAAATAGGAACGGCATTAAGTGGCCCGGATGTTTTTAAAGATGAGCCGGGGTTGAATCGTAATGCTGTGCGAGATGCACCAAGAGGCATTTATCATTTTTATCCCGAACTCTCAGGAATCATACCCTTAGCTCCTCAGGTGATGCACAAAAATTATATGAATACTCGTAATGATGGTGCAGGTAGTGTGCCAACTGTTCCAGAAATATTTGCTTTCGCACGAGATAATCTGAAATCCAATTATATTTTCTGGACACGCAATCCGAAATACTATTCCAAGGTGCTTGAACTACTAAATGGGCCTGATATAGCGAGAGACCCTTTTGGTGGTTTGAACTCGGTTTGCCCCAAGGTCTATACTTCTTGTGTTGATTAAAAATAAGACAGTTTTATTGTCTGTAGCGGAGTACTCTGATTAGAATAATTCTTTGGTATAACTTATAAATTAACTAAGTGAGAGTTATTAATATGTTACCTGACTTTGTGGTAATTGGCGCATTTAAAGCGGGATCAACTTCATTGCATCATTACTTTGGCCAGCACCCTAATGTTTTTATGACAAAAGTAAAAGAACCCAATTTTTTTGCTTTTGATCCAAATAATAAAGCACATTCTGAAATGAATCGCCAGCAGTTTATGGTATCCAATCTTGCCGGGTATGAGTCACTTTTTGAAGATGCTCGGGCTGATCAAATTAAAGGAGAAGTATCTCCTTATTATTTATACAGCTCTGTTGCTTTGCAAAGAATGAAAGAAGTAGTGCCGACTATTAAAATGATTGCGTGTTTACGAAATCCAGTTGGGCGAGCTTATTCGCATTATCTAATGCGACTTCGTTCGGGGAAGGAAACAAAATCACCTTCAGAAGCTTTTACTGAAGATGCTTTTTGGGTAAAAGCTAGCATGTATGCCGATGCAATTCAAAGCTATCGGCAGATGTTTAGTCATGATCAACTTAAGTTTGTGTTATTTGATGATCTTATCAATGACCCACGAACATTGATGTCTGAGTTGTTTGATTTTATCGGCGTCGATCCAACTTTTCAGGTAAATACTGAATATAGATTCAATCCCGGTGGCACCCCTAAGTTCCCATGGTTACATGATGGTTTGAGTGCATTGAAGCGTATACCTGGGTTACGTCGATATACTCCCCCTTTTATTAGAAACCATCTTGCGCGAATTAGAGATAAGAATCTTGCGCCTGCAGAAGTATTAGCGGTGGATGTGCAACAACAATGGCTAAGATATTATCAGGACGATATTTTACGTGTACAAGATATTTTGCAACTAGATCTATCGTGCTGGTTAAAAGTTAAAGCGCCTAGAAATCAGGCAATATAGCTGTTTGGCAAGATATTTATTTTGTGTGTTTCCTAAAGAGTATTATTTGTGTCGATACATGAATTAGTGGTTCTGTCCAAACTGAGTTAGAAAATTAATTTGGTTGTTGAGAATTAGTGTAACTAGGCTAGTTGTGTAAAATTAGATCGAAGTAAGCTAACAAATACCTGTCTTTTCTGCCTCAAACTTTCATTTAGAAGAGTAATAGGTTGGTGTAATATGGTAGTCTGAATTTACTGTGTTGATATGATTGAATATTTTGCGCCATTGGCGCTGTGTGTGTCAACTTAACCTGGCGTGTAGAATTTGTTTAAATTCAAATATATTTGGCCGAATGCTCTAATGTTTTAATAAGTCTAGTGAAGAGTGAATTCTAAGCAATAAATTAAGCCAGAAAACTTGCGTGCTCGGTAAATTAATTAATCGGAAAAGCATGGTAATTCTTTGCTTATAGAATAAAAATGAAGAATTAAGGATTGGAAATTAGTATGCTGAATTCTTGTAATCTGTTAATCGAAAAGATGTTATGAAGATGCTTTACATTGTAGAGGATCGCTTTCCTCCATTCCGTGCAGATGTGGTGGAATTGTTCGCTAAACAGATGCCAAGCCGCGGGCATCAAATTGATTGGTTGATACAAAGAGGGACGGATGCACTCAATCTGTCATCACCTACAGATTGGTTGGAAAATACTGTCTATCTCACTCCGCGGAGCAAACGGCAGGGATTGTTCGGTCGAATACTGAACAACTTGCTGGGTATGCAGGGTGATTTAATGATTTTGTTCCTCGCCTTCAAGAATCGGTATGATGTAATTCAAGTGCGCGATAAGTTTTTTGCCAGCTTGGTTGCTTGGTTGGCGGCCCGCTTGACGGGTGCCCGCTTTATTTACTGGATGTCGTATCCGTTCGCCGAATCTAAATTGTACCAAGCCCATAACAAGCTTGTGCCACATCATCGACTTGTTTGGTTCAAAGGTCAGATTATCCGTAATTTACTTTATAAGGTAATCCTGCCATTGGCAGATCACATTTTTGTGCAAAGTGACCGAATGAAAGATGATGTTGCACAAGAGGGTGTTTCTCCTGCTAAGATGACTGCCGTTCCTATGGGTATTCGCGTCGATCAAGTAGGTAAAACGGAAGATGCTAAAGCCCCAAATGTGCATTCACCCTTGTTATTGCACCTCGGAATCATTATGCAGCTGCGTCAATCAGAGATGCTGGTGCGTGTGCTGCAGCAAGTACGTTTGCGTTATCCTGACGCCCGTTTGCTATATGTGGGCGACGGTCAGTTGCCAAGCGATCGTCAAGCAGTAGAGAGGGAGGTATCTCGATTGAAATTGTCAGAAGCTGTAACAGTGACTGGTTTTATGCCTATGGAGAAAGCTTGGGAACTGGTTGCACAAGCTGATATTTGCTTTTCGCCTTTCTATCCTGTTCCTGTGTTACTTTCCACTTCGCCCACAAAGCTTATCGAATATATGGCCATGGCTAAATGCATAGTTGCTAATGAGCATCCTGAGCAATGTCAAGTGATGGAGTCGAGTGGAATTGGTCGTTGTGTGCCGTGGGGTGAGCAGTCCTTTGTCGATGAGGTTTGTAAGTTACTAGATGACCCTGAACGTGCACGGATGCTGGCATCAAAAGGACCAGACTGGGTGCGAGAGTATCGTACATATAATGTTATTGCCGATTTAGTAGAGTCACAATACAAGAAATTGCTTGGATCGACAGCATGAATAGTTCCGGTCTTTATTCCGGCAACCGTTTTCGTCAAGCTATACTGCATTATCTACTAGGGCGAACTGCACAAGCCATTGCCTCTTTCATTTTTATAATCTGGTTGGTTCGCTTATTATCCCCTGTTGATTACGGGGCTTACATGGTTTTGTGGGGCATGGTGGAAATGATGGCGCCGCTAAGCTCTTTAGGCATGCTTGAGGCAGTGCGACGATTTTTGCCAGAATTAGCATTACGAGGAGCACCCAGTGCATTAAAATGGTTTGTGCGTTGGATGACTTTAATTCGTTTTGCCATCATGGTAATTTGGGCCGCGCTAATAACTGCTTTCTGGCCAGATATTTCTGCATGGCTGGGTTTTAATGTGCCTCAGCAAGATGCAACTTTAGTTGCGGTGGGGTTGATCATTACCGTCATTGGTTTTCGCTACGCCACTGAAATGTTGGAATCTCTTTTAGAGCAAAGATGGGCTCAATTGATTCATTCATTAATGTCAATTGGGCGTTTGGCCGGTGTTGCAATTCTAGTATTTAATGAGAATTTGTCGCTCGCACAGTTGCTGTGGATGGATCTAATCGTTTCACTGGTTTGTTTGATATTAGCCGAATTTCTCTTAGTACGAAAACTGCGCAACATACAAAGTGCGGGGGATTTCCATGTAAACGCGCGTGAGGTATTTGATTTTGCATGGCACATGGCGGGCGTTAATCTTCTTCGGGCTGTTGCTAACCCTGGTGCACTACGTATTCTTGTAGCCAGAACCTTAGGGCTTGAGATCGCTGGGATGTTTGCTTTCTTGCAGCAATTGTTGCTAATTGCTGGGCGCTATCTTCCTGCCAAGTTGTTGGCAAACATTATTCGACCTATGCTGATATCTCGCTATGTAGCGGGAGAGGTTGACGTGGTTAAACAAGGAATGGCCTTATTGTGGAAGAGTAATTTTTTAATAATTGCTATTTGCATGGCAGCATTAAGTGTTGCAGGCAATGAACTAATCGCTTTGGCAAGTAGTGGACGTTTCATGGATGCTGGCATGGTTATGGTGATTATGTTGCTTGGTTTGGGAGCAACAAGTCAAGGTCAATTGGTTGTTATGATTATGCAGATTTTCCCGTATACGCGCCAATTAAAAAATCTCAGCATATTGTCTGTAGTAACACCAGTGGCGGTAATAATTGGCTCAAGTTGGGGACTGATGGGTGTGGTATGCGGAATCGTGCTAGGTGCGTGGCTAATGAATAGTCTGACTTTATTTTGGTTAAATTATCAGGCTGGTCGCATCCAATTTGACTGGTTTGGTACTATGCGCGGTCTTAGCATTGCTATATTTCTGGCTGCTATCGGTTGGGTAATTGAAGATAAATTGGGGGCGTGGTGGGCGCTTACATTTGTTTTAGTAGCTTATGTACCTGGTTTAATGTTGGTGAAACCATTAAACCAATTAGATATGGCGCTACTTAGCCGAGGATTACGTCACCGTGCTCGGCTATTTTTGCATTTTACTTCAAAAAGCACCTAACAATTGATCGATACCAGTATTTGTATCATGACAAGTCAATTGAGCGATAGTGTATGGAGCTAAAGGCTCTATTTGATCATTTTCTCTAATCCCTTTAATTGTTTCGGATATGTCTAAAAACTACGAGAATACAAAGATTATGCATGTTATTAATGGCGAGTTTTTCTCTGGTGCTGAGCGAGTGCAGGATATATTGGCAATGCGTCTACCGGATTATGGTTATGAGATGGGATTTGCTTGCATAAAGCCGGGAAAATTTTCTGCTTGCCGGAATTCTACTGTACCAATCTTTGAAACATTCATGAAATCGAAATTTGACTTGGCGCCGGCGTGGGAAGTTGCAAGGATCGTAAAGCAAAGTAATTATTCCTTGTTGCATACACACACTCCTCGTGCCGCACTGATTGGCCGCGTAGCAGCATGGCTATCTGGCGTGCCATTGGTGCATCATGTACATAGCCCCACGACACGAGATACCGAAAGTATATGGCGTAATCGCATGAATTCATTGATAGAACAACTGAGTTTGGTGGGGGTATCGCGATTGATTCCGGTATCAAAAAGTCTGGAATTCTATTTGAAGAAACAAGGTTGGCCAGAGAAACGGATTGCGATGGTTGCTAATGGAGTAGTCACACCCGATGCGCTACCTGTGCGAGACGCGCCTGGACCAGAATGGGTAATTGGTAGCGTGGCATTGTTTCGGCCGCGCAAAGGTACGGAAGTTCTAATACAGGCGTTAGCAAGCTTGCGTCAGGCAGGTCGTCCTATAAGATTGCGGGCAGTAGGTCCATTTGAGACTGTGGAATATGAGAAAACTATTAAAGAGATGGCTGATAGACTCGGAGTTGGGGATATGATTGATTGGATTGGATTCGCTCAGAATGTCAATGCCGAATTTACTAAAATGGATATTCTTGTTTTGCCGAGTCTTTTTGGGGAAGGTATGCCTATGGTAATTCTAGAAGCAATGGCAACAGGAGTGCCAGTAGTAGCATCCGATGTGGAAGGTATTCCTGAAGTATTAGAACATGGTAAATCCGGCTTGGTAGTGCCAGCTGGTGATGTAAAGCAACTGGCCGCTGTTATAGCTGAGTTAATAGATAATAAATATGACTGGCGTGCCATGCGAGAAGATGCTTATCAGTTACAGACAGCCAGCTTTTCTGATTACAGCATGGCTAAAGGTGTAGCGCGTGTTTATGACGCGATCCTGAATCCTGCACACCATTAAAGCATTGGGTACAAAACACTGCAATTCATAAGGAATAAGATAGCACATGAATCAAATTCCTCTGTTCGGACTGAAAATAGAAGATACGACGTTAGCTGACGCCAGCGCAAACATAGTTAATGATGCTAGTTCAGGTGTGCAACGTAGAATAATATATTTCGTCAATGCACACTGCATAAATATTGCTGCGGTAGATATTGACTACCTCTCGGTATTGCAAGATGGGGCAACGCTATTTGCGGATGGCAGTGGTATGCGTTTCGCTGCCGGATTAGCCGGCTTCTCCCTAAAAGACAATGTCAATGGCACCGACTTGTTTCCGGTGATCTGTCATGATGCTGCGGCAGCTGGTGTCAAACTGGCTTTATTGGGCGCTCGTCCAGGAATCGCAGAACGTTGCGCAGAAAATATGAAAATTCAATCTCCTAAATTAGATGTTGCTTGGATTCATGATGGCTACTTTAAGCAAGATAGTGAAGACGATATTATCGATGCTATCAATCGTAGCGGAGCGGAAATTCTGTTTGTGGCGATGGGAGTGCCTATTCAGGAGTTATGGATCGCACGCCATGTAAACAAACTTAATGTGGCTGTAGTCCTTGGCGTGGGCGCTTTGTTTGATTTTTATTCAGGTACGATGCCACGTGCGCCGCAGTGGATGCGTCGTCTTGGTCTGGAATGGTTATTCCGGTATATGATGGAACCAAGAAGGATGTTTATGCGATATATCGTAGGCAATCCGGTATTTATCATTCGAACATTATGGCGGCGTTTAAAGGGTCAGAAAAATCTACAAGAAGCTGTTCTGCTTGATGGTATGAAGTAAGAGGAATGGAATTCGATTTGATTAAGAATATTCTTGAGAAATAAGGTTAATTTTAAATTTATGAAAGCGATTTCTAGTATTAATTTGGCTAACTTTATTATCGCGGGTACAGAGAAGGCTGGTACTACGTCGATATTTACGTATCTAAGTACGCATCCATCGGTTTGCGGTTCAACAGTCAAGGAAACAGATTTTTTTCGTAATTTATATACAGGTGATCCCAAAAAAGATGTTGCTAATTATGCCAGCTATTTTGAGCGTTGCTCTCCTGAAATTCCGATTCTGATGGAAGCTTCACCGGGATATCTGGGTAGTGGTGCAGAAGTAGCAGCTCGTATCCATGCACTGGTGCCGGAAACCAAGCTTCTGTTCATATTACGAAATCCCATTGATCGGATATACTCCTCATTCAATTTTCATGTTGGAAAACTGAATCTTGATCCTGATTTAAGTTTTGAGGAGTATATTGATAAGTGTGTTGCGTATGACTCTGGTCAAGAAACACCCGCTGAATTGGGCATTAAAGAATGGTATTTAAAGATCATCAGTTTTGGTCGGTATGTTGACTACTTGAAATATTATTACCAGCTATTTCCGGAAAATCAGATCAAGATTATGTTTTTTGAAGATATGACTCAGGATATTGACGGTTTCATGCGCGAACTGTGTCAGTTTTTAGAGATTTCTCCAGACTATTTCAATGGATATGATTTTAGACGAATTAATGTTACTTACGAAAGCAAGTTGAAATGGTTGCATAAGATCGCGGTCTATTTTAATGCAAAGTCGGAACGATTTCTGCGGCAACGACCTGAACTAAAGCAGTTTATAGTGAACTTATATAAGAAAATTAACCAAGCAAGAGAAGGATATGATGAAATTTCCGATGAAAGCCGTGATCGTTTAAAACAATATTACTTGCCCAGTATTGTGGCACTACAGACGCTTATTAGAACAAAAAATATACCTTGGAATATTTGATTCACCTGGTAAAACAAACCAGCAGAATCGAAGCTTACTAGCTGGCTTGCTTGTTTTCTTCTAGTGTGCAATTAATGATGATTCAATTTCCGCAAAACTCCTCGCTACATTATTCTGTGGAATAACTGTACCAAGCTGTTTCTCAATTTGAGTCCAGGAGAAAATGCCGCATATCCTTGGCGGCCCGATGGTGGGATCGTCGATTACTAGTGCATGCAAGCGATCGCTTTCGCGCAAACTTGCGACTATATTGCCAACTCTAGCGTGCATCACTTCTTCCAATGGAATGGCTTCCAACTTATTCAACGGTGTCATCATATCCAGCACCATAATTTCGCTGTGTTTTACACCTCTTTCTTGAATAAAAAGCATAGGTTTTTCACCCAGAATATCGGTTGCCGTGATAATTCCTGCCAGAGAATTGTTGTCATTTATGACCAGAAGCGTACGCACACCACGTTGTATCATGTAAGTGTTGGCCGTTTGCATTGTAATATAAGGAGATATGACTGCTGCTTGTATTGTGCGCAAATCAGTCATCACTTCAATTGCGGGAGATTTAAACGTTACTGGATGGGGGGATATAGGTTGAGAAACTTGTACTGTGCCTGTTAGATACTGTACCGCGAGAGACTTATATTCTTCATTCATCATTCTGTGTGCTCCTCAATCTTGGGTTGGAAGGGAATCACCTGATTTCAAAATAGATCATCGATCTTGAACACGCACTTTACGCCGAAATTAATTTTCAATCAATAGCAATAATTCTATCAGGAATATACCTACTTTCGGCGATAAGCCCATTGCACCAACGTATCCATGATGGCACGGGATTGTTCGGCTTGATCGTGGTTAATAAAAAAAACGACGACAACGCGTCGTCCCATTTCGTCAATTAAATATCCTGCCAACGCACGCACGTTATTCAATGTGCCGGTTTTCATATGTGCTAACCCCTTAATTGGAGTATCAGTAAAACGATTTTTTAGAGTCCCGTCTACCGCAGCAATTGGCAGTGATGCGATGAATTCCGGCATTACCGGACTATTGAAAGCAGCAAGCAATAGTTGCCCCATATGCCGGGCGCTGATTCGTTCTATGCGCGATAATCCAGAGCCATTCTCAATCATTAATTCCGGAAAACTCAATTGCTTGCTGGCTAACCATCGTCTGACTGCTGCGTCCGACTTAGCCAAAGTGGCTGGTGAGTTATCAATTACCGAATTACCTGTACCCAACGCTAAATACAATTGACGTGCCGCAATGTTATTGCTGAATTTATTGATGCCACGGACAATATCTGACAACGGTGGTGATTGATAAATTTTGAGCGGTAACAAGTATCGCGGTGTTTGACCCAGGATGGCATTACCATCAAATATGCCACCTTGCTGCGTCCACAAGTGTCTGAACAAATCACGGGTATAAATAGTACTGTCATGCAGACTCAACATATACGATTGTTTTCCACAATGCTGGGAAAAACTACCATTCAGAGCAACCGTAAAATTATTCTTGTTTTTTTCATCTGCAATTGCTTCAATCGTAAGAGAATTTTGCCAAATCCCGCACTTGTCTTGAGTAAGCTTTAAATTATTTTGTATTTGCAAAGATTCTGGGACAGGATCAATCACGACACGTACAATATTCTTTTCAGGTTGTGGAAACAAGTGGAGCGTAGATGCACGATAATTGACCAGAAATGCCTCTGGCAGCACGTTGTAGGTACGATAGGGTTGTCCGTCAAACTCACCTGGATCTTCACGAGGAATCTCATAATACGAATGATCCAGAATCAGGTTGCCTTTAATTTCAAGCAATCCGGTTTGACGTAAGCGGTGGATCAGCAGCCAGAAATTTTCCAGGTTCAGTTTGGGATCACCGTAACCTTTTATGATTAAGTCTCCATATAAAATGCCATCGGTAATTTTCCCATTGGCATAAAGCTTGGTTTGCCAGGTATATGCCGGACCTAACAATTCCAGCCCCGCATACGTAGTCAACAACTTCATTACCGAAGCCGGATTCATACCTGAATCCGCATTGATTGTGAGCACTGGCTGACTTGCGCCAATTTCATGGACATATACACCAATCATCGTTTCCGGGACGGCTAGTTGTTGTAGTTTTTGTTTAACTACAAAAGGTAACTCATTGGCAAATACTGGAGCCGCTAATGTAGCAGTCAGTCCAATTAAAAAACCAAGATATAAACAAATCCTGGTCATTTTAATACTTGGCTTTCAGAAAAATTACTTTGTGTCTTTGCACAGGGAGAATCCATCATCCCACCCCATGCGATATTGTTCATCCGTATCATATCGATTCAAGTCTTTAAAGGCCCAGCTGGTTCTTTTAGCGGTTTCGCAACCATCGATATAACCTTGCTGAGTGCTTACCGGATAACCTGTCAGGTTGTATTTGGGCTTAGCACTGTCGGGTAAAGGACCTGCCTGCCGCTCAGGTTTTCTGGCTGGTAACGGTTGTTTGGTGGAAATTCCGCTGCAGGCAGAAATGATGAGCACAGTTAAAATGATAAAAAGTGGTAAACGATAACGCATAGTAAATTGCCTTCAATATTTTCTAAGTAACAAGTTACAAAGCCGATTTCAATAATTTTCCCATCTCGGCTGGATTTCGTGTGACTCTGATTCCGCACGATTCCATTACTTCAAGTTTCTCTTGAGCTGTTCCCTTGCCACCGGAGATAATTGCGCCGGCGTGCCCCATGCGTTTGCCGGGCGGTGCTGTCACACCAGCAATAAATCCGACTACAGGTTTATGCATATGCTCTTTTACCCAACGTGCGCAGTCCTCTTCATCCGTGCCGCCGATCTCACCCACCATCAGTACGGCATCAGTTTCGTCATCATCATTGAACAATTGCATTACATCCAGATGTTTTAAACCATTCACCGGATCACCACCAATACCGATGCAGGTGGATTGCCCAAGTCCCAGCGACATCAATTGCGCCACTGCCTCATATGTCAGTGTACCCGAGCGTGAAACCACTCCAATCCGGCCCTTTTTATGAATATATCCCGGCATAATCCCTATTTTTATCTCATCCGGTGTAATAATTCCCGGACAATTCGGGCCAATCAATCGAGTTTTCTTGTCTTGCATTTTGTAGCGAGTACGGATCATATCGCGCACCGGGATGCCTTCGGTAATGCAAATTACGAGATCCAGTTCAGCTTCAACGGCTTCGTCTATCGCTGCGGCAGCAAAAGGAGGGGGCACATAAATCACTGAAACATTGGCACCGGTTTGTTGCTTGGCTTCTTTGACTGTTGCATAAACCGGTATACCTTCGAAATTCTCGCCAGGTTTTCGCGGGTTCACACCTGCGACGAAGCATGCTTTTCCGTTGGCGTAGTCGCGGCACATGCGCGTATGAAATTGGCCGGTTTTGCCGGTAATGCCTTGTGTCATTACACGACTGTTGTGATTAATCAGGATGGACATAGCAAAAAGATTCCTTATAAGATGACTAGCATTGACATTGATAATATTAGCTTACCCGGCTGCATTAACCGCTTTTTGTGCCGCATCAGCCATGTTATCTGCAGAAATGATTTTCAACCCTGAATCCGCCAGAATTTTCTTCCCAAGATCCACATTGGTGCCTTCCAGCCGGACAACCAATGGCACTGTGAGTTGCACATCACGAGCAGCTGCTACTATGCCTTGCGCAATTACATCACATTTCATTATGCCACCGAAAATATTAACTAGAATCCCTTGTAGCTTAGAATTGCGCAGCATTAGCTTAAATGCTTCAGTCACCTTTTCCGCCGTTGCTCCACCGCCAACATCGAGAAAATTGGCGGGATTACCACCATACAGTTTAATGATATCCATCGTCGCCATTGCCAAGCCTGCACCATTTACCAGGCAGCCAATATTACCGTCTAAAGGGATATAGGATAATTCGTGTTTCGATGCTTCAATTTCCACTGGATCTTCTTCATCAAAATCACGCAATGCGACGATCTCGGGATGACGAAACAGTGCGTTTTCATCAAAATTCATTTTGGCATCTAGTGCCATTACCTGCTGCTCTGCAGTTACTGCCAATGGGTTGATTTCCAACAATGATGCGTCAGTCTCATCAAATGCTTGATATAAGCCTTGCAATAAAGTAACAGCACCCGGCAAGCTTTGCATAGGGATGCCAATTTTCTGCGCAACTTCTTCAGCCTGCTGTTGACTTAAACCCGTGATTGGATCAATAAACACTTTATGAATTTTCTCGGGTGTTTCAGCTGCGACTTTTTCAATTTCCATGCCCCCTTCCGAACTTGCCATCAAACAAACGCGTTGGTGGCCGCGATCCACAACCATACCGATATAGAATTCTTTTTCTATCTGCACGCCTTGCTCAATAAAAAGTCGATGGACTATTTGTCCTTTCGGACCAGTCTGATGAGTTATCAAGCGCATGTTCAGAATTTCGCTTGCGCGCTGACGCACTTCATCCAATGACTTGGCTACTTTTACTCCACCACCCTTACCGCGTCCACCGGCATAAATCTGTGCCTTCACTGCCCACACATCACCACCTAATTGCTGCGCAGCTTGCACCGCCTCGTTAACACTGAAACAAGCAACACCTTTTGGTGTGATCACATTATATTTGCGTAAAATTTCTTTGGCTTGGTACTCGTGAATCTTCATGGGCATGTCCTCATCGGAATGATTTAGAATATCTAGATTCTAAGTATAACCTAATCATCAATAATGATTCGATTTCACAATCTCACGAATAATAAGATACATTAATTTATGTTACTTTTGACGAGCTTACTGACTGCCCCGCTAACTACTAAGGTATCGAAGCCATAATAAAAAACCCAAAGCTTTATTCAGTATCTGTTCAGGCTAACACAGCTAATATAGCTGTAAATGGGAAATCAAAAGGCGAGGGGTATATGAAAAAATTTAAAATCACGTGTATGGCAATTGCGCTATGCAGCGTTTTTTTAATCAGTCCTGTAGGAGCTGAAGATGGCGGAGGCTTTGATGGAGGTGGCTTCGACGGTGGTTATGATGGAGGAGATTTTGATGGAGGTGGCTTCGACGGCGGTTATGATGGAGGAGATTTTGATGGTGGAGGCTTCGATGGAGGGGGTTATGATGGAGGCTACGACAGTTACGATAGCTACGATGGCTACGATGGCGGAGGTCATAATAATTTTGATGATGGTAGTTTTGATTCTGGAGATTACTACGACCAGAATAGCGGTTTCGAAGAGAGTTATGATCAAGGTGATTTTGGGCAAGACGATGCATTTTATCCAGATAATGCATCGGATCAACAAGAAAGTATCGATTTTGCCGATGACTTAAACTCAGGGAGCGACTTAAATCAAACGAGTGAATTTAACCAAACGGATGATTTTGGCGCGAATAATGACGCTGCACAAAGTAAAGAAATTGCACCAGAATCCTTCCAAGAAAACTTGGCGACTCCCGATGAATCGAGCGAAGTTGGAACATCTGCTCAAAGCGATGATGTTAATCAAGCTGACCCTTCTATCCAAAATGCAATTAATGAAAATAATTCCGACTCTGGCAATGAAGTTGCTCAAGACAGCGCTGCTTTACTAGACGCCGAGACTCCAGATAACCAAGCCATTGAGAATAATGGTTCAACGGGGGCCGATCCATCGGCTCAAGCCGACGGAACAAATCAGGATGGTTCCAACACTCAGAATGTGAATATACAAAACAACGTACAGACGGATCAAAATACTGCAAACCATCATAATTCTGATCATCACCATGACAATCATCATGGGCATCATCACCATTTCGATGGATTTGGTTTAGGATTTGGTCTGGGACTGGGATTAGGCTGGGGATTCGGCCCAAGTTGGGGCTGGGGGCCAGGCTGGGGTTGGGGGATTGGTTATGCTGGTTTTGCACCCTTTAACAGCTTCGGTTTCTACAACACCTGGGGAAGAAGCCGCTTCTATAATAATTATGCGTTTGGCCCTCATCGCCGGTTTGAAAGTTATTACCCATTAGGTGGTTATCCTATAGGCGTTGTCGCCGCGCCGACAATAAGACCAACGTATATTCAACAAAATGTGGCGCCCCGGCCAGCTACTGTGCAAAGAAATAATTATTGGTACTATTGTCGTAATCCAGAAGGATATTATCCGTATGTTAAGCAATGCTCCGGTGAATGGATAAAAGTGCCTCTGCAACCGTCCTGATATTATTGAAAACTTGCATCCGATAAAATCAGATCATGAACTTCGCTACATTGACTTAAAATAACGTTTTGTTTAAGAATAATAAAGCCGAGATAAATATATGAGTGAAGAACAAAAAAACTTAGAAGTTACGGCGGATGAGTCACACAGTGCACGCTTGCGAATCTTTATAAGCTGGATTGTGGTCATTATCCTGACCTGTTTTGGAATATTCATGCTGTATAAGCTGACCAATTTTCATAATACATCAGGTGATTACTGGAAAAATATGGTTCAAGAGCAATTCCCGGTATTAATTGGATTACCTATGGCTGGTCTGGGCTCACTTTTTGTCACACTGATTTTGCGAATATCCACAGGACCGATAGAATTTGAAATCGGGGGCCTTAAATTCAAGGGAGGCGCGGCTCCAATTGTATTTTGGATTATTTGTTTTATGGTTATTGTTTTGTCGATTAATTTACTGTGGCAGAAATAATCGAAGCATACCTCAATCAAAGAATTTAAATGATATCCAGTATCCATCCGGGGAAAATACCCAATTCAATGATAAGTAAACTGGTAATAATCACGATGGATAATGTTCCCAGTGAAAGATGAATAACATTCTGTTTTACAGATTCTTCTCCATAAAATACAATTAAAATACGTAAGTAATAATAAAAAGCGAGTGCCGTGTGAAAGTATGGCTGTCATTCCTCATGGACCATGAGTTCGCTTAACCTGGATGCTATGCTAGAATTGTCATATCAATATGAATGAGAGAAGCCAATTTTTTTGCAGGAAAAGGGAGGGGGCATGAAAACCGTAAGACAGCTGTTGGATGAAAAAGGACATGAGGTTAAAGCTGTATCTCCTGAAGTTTCAATCATCGATGCTATGCAGCAAATGTCCACCAACAACATTGGTGCATTGCTGGTAATGGACGGTGGCAAATTGGTGGGTATCCTGACAGAAAGAGATTTTTCTCGGAAATCGTATCTTTTGAACAAGCCATTGAAGGATGTGCGTGTCAACGAACTTATGACTCGTCAGGTAGCATATGTTAGTCTGGACTATACTAATAAGGATTGTATGGCATTGGTTACAGAAATGCGGATTCGTCATTTGCCCGTTCTGGAGGGTGACCGTGTGATAGGTTTAATATCGATTGGCGATCTGGTTAAGGATGCAATTTCAGAGCATCAGTTTATAATACATCAGCTTGAGCGTTATATATACAGTGCACCGGAATAATATAGCCTTACGGTTTATTTAAATAAACAATCCAGTGGCAAAACCACGGGGTATTGGAAAGATTCAGTTGGTGCAGCTCTTCTCTTACTTCACTTTGAATTTTAACTTCCTCTCTAGATCGCAATTCGATTTGTTCTTACTCCTGCCACTGCAACATAATAGTCACCAGTTCAAAAATCTCCATTTTGTATCGTAAGTACATTTTTACAGATACTCATACTTATTCTTCTGACGAACTTGCGATTCCCCGTGGTCTTGCCACGGGGTTGTTTATTATATTTCGCTCTTCACGGGCAATGGCTAATTCACGCTCTAGCATCCGAATACGTAATTGTTCGGCACTCAGCTTGCTGACACCGAGGTTGCCTGTGAGCGTGCCTTGCTGATATTGCGAAATCCAAGTTCTGATCAAACCGCTTCTTTCTTAAATTCTTCTGTAAACACACGACGGGGAATACGTTTCATAAAAACTCCTATCAAGTTGATAAAATATCATCAACTTGCCCGCCCTCAAAATCAGACCTTACTCATATAAGCATTTATCATGTTCGAAGGAAAAGCTTTGTCATGCTTACCCTTGAACAAATAAAAGATTTATTTAAAAATCATTTTGAGATAATTATTGTAGATTGCTGCTGTCATTTTTTAGATTATCAAAATATCGTTTGACAACAGATCTGCCCGGCATTTTGTCGTGTTTAGTATAGACCATAAAATGAATGATTCCATGCAAAGCCATGGCAATCAATAAACCTTCAAAAATACCAACTTGAAACACCAAACCAGCGGTTAAAATCGCCAACATTAATGCATAGGGGCCATAATGTGTGACGTGTGCCAGTCCTGCAATCATTTTGTAGCCGGTAAACATCATGATCGCAGCCAATGCAAATTTCGGTAAGTAATCCAGATACTGCGTATTAAATGTAAAGAAACAAACTACAAAACCGATGATCAGAACGGAGAACTTGGTTATTGCGCCAGCCAGTCTATTAGTTGTACTCTTAGCCAGGCCATCCAGGTTGGTCATGCCATGGAAGAAACTTGAACCCATATTGGCAATCCAGATGGCAAGCAAGCTATTATTACTGTTGGTTTTACGTTTTAACGGATCAATTTTTTCAATTGCAGCATTACTCATCACCTGCTCAATTACATCAACAATCGCCAGCATTGCACTAAAAAGTATCATATAAATCAGCGTGATAATGGTTGTGTCAGCTTCTGGTAGCGGAAGTTTTAAATAAAGATCAATATCTTCCACAAAAATCATTGGCAGAGTTATAAATTGCGCCAACAACACACCACCAATGATCAATACAAAATAGGGAATGGCTGGTTGGGTATCTTTGAACTTAGAAAACAGGAATAAGAACACTCCGAGACCAGCAGTGGAAATGGCAACCATCTGGATACGCGCGCTATTCCAGAATTCTTCGGTAATCGCTTCTTCGGGTATTTCGTAGGTAAACTCAGAAAACTTCAATAAAATTTTCAGCCCCACACCTGCCAATAGCCCTTCAACTAGATAAACTGGAACAGCGATGAGCAGGTATCGTTGCCAGTTGAACTTCCAGATGATAGCTTGCATTGCCGAAGTCAGAAAAATACAGAATGCCATATTTTCCCAGCCAAAGGAGGCTACACCCAAAGCCAGCACCGGAGCCAGCCCCGCCGCAATTCCAGGCGCGCCAATGAAATTACCTGGCCTGAGCCAAGCGTTAATCCATCCCACAAGGCAAGCAAAAGCTACAGTCGCCAATCCGACTTTGATTGGATAATCTGACATAATCGCAATACCAATCGATAGTGGAATTGCCATGGCACCAGTTATTAAACCTGCTGCAGTATCACGTAAAGCATATTGAGCTTGGAAAGCAGCTGATCCAGGCAAGGTGACTGGTCTTGTATCTTGTGTTTGTTGTCCGTTTGAGGGTGATTTATTTTCTGTTTGCGATTGCATAATTATTATTTCTCCAATTTGACGAATATGAACGTAGGTACTTTAGTCAAACATAAGCAGCGGAGGAGAAGACTCCATCCAACGAGAGATATTTATAAAGCAGTTCTGTGTGTTGGCAACCCGTATCGTTCCCGACAAATAGCGGATTTAAACCGGTTACGAACCGACACTTTTTATCACCTCCCAATGGCTGACACTGGATATGGATGCTTATCTTAGATATAACAAAACCAATGTTAAGGTTTCGTACAGGTTGTATGAAGGTTTTGTTAACAATTGATTTCTCCAGATAATTATGTGCACTTGAGTTGAAGACTGGAATTTATTAAAGAGAACTTTGCACGGTTAGAGTCATTTTCAGGCGCGGATGACGATACAATAATGTTTTGAACTTGCGACTCCCCGAGGTCTTGCCAGGGGGATCTAATTAGGCTTTAGAATGTTGGAATGCGAGATGTTGTAGAGAAGGAGAGCGATACGACATTGAGTTTGAGCAGATAGGTTGCGAAAAGGCCGCGTATATATACTTTGCACGGCCCATCCGAAAATTACTTCGGGTCAGATTGTAAAGGTTTTCAAAAGTATTACAGCGCGGGAATTGTTTAAGAGGAAGCCGGATTTGAAACGAGACCTATGGGGCGGAGAGTTTTGGACGGATGGTTATTATGTTGCAACTGTAGGGGAAAGAGCCGATTGGGGTGTAGTTGAGCGGTATGTAAAGAATCAAGACAAACCAAAAGAAGAGCTGCATCGACCTGAGCTTTTCTAATATCCCGTGGTCATGCCACGGGGTTGTTTATTTCCTGCTTTACCAATGCGCTTGCGAAAATGCACCAGCTCGGTGCTGTGGAAGGGTTCTGCACTGAAGCTCCGTCATGCCGCAAAGAACCTGATAATAGGGATTGTGTTTCCGCTGTAATACCACCGCTTCATCACTCAAGTTCTCTAACTGCTTCAGTATCAATAACCCAATCATCAACTGGACCGGCTTACTGGGTGCGCCTACCGCTCTTGTGTAATGAATCGAGAACGCTTCGTCAAACTCATGCCAAGGGATTGCCGCCGATAATTTCAGCAGTGGATCAATGATATCAAGCTGCTGTAAAAGATTTGTGCCAAATAAATTCGTTTGATGAGATGTGCTGTTGGTTGTGAGCATTTTTATTCACCATTTCGACCAGAAATAAGTGTCAATTTTAACATTCCTGGTCGATAGGATCAGCAAAAACAAAATACTTATTCTTACTATCAAATGCTTAGGGGTATTTTAGAGGCGACTAATTACACCTGAAAAATTTCCTTAAAGCCATACCATCAGACCCATTTCCAAAGGGTGGGAGAGCAATGAATGGTAAGGGTAAATACGGATGAAATACTCCTGTTTGCCGCATAATTCAGGAATCAGTTTAAGTTCGAATAAATGCTCGTGCGAATCCTGAGTGCCGGTGGATTCAAACTTGAAGTGTTGGAAATTGCATAGCTTGGTCGTTTTAAACTGGCGACAGATCAGCAACTCGATGACGACGTCTTCCGGGGACAGGCCATTCAGATTTGCGGCCACTTTGAAATTCACTGCTTCATTAAAATGAATCCGCTCACAAGGCGTATCCAACCGGCGTATCGTAACGCCGCGCCATGCCTGTTTTATTTTGGTTTTCCACGTAGCAATATTCTTTGCGTCAGTAAAATCGTTTGCTGCATATAACATGCCTTTGCTGCTGGCCGGACGATAGAATTTTGTCACATATTCATCGACCATGCGGGTTGCGTTGTAGCGCGGCAATAGGGACATCATCGAAAGCTTGGCCATTCTTACCCACTCCGGCGAGTAGCCGAGCTTGCCATAGTTGTAATACAGTGGAATCACTTGATCCTGAAGAATTTCATAGAGTGCCCGGCTTTCTTCTTGATCACGTAATGTTGCATCCATATTTTCGAGCCCTGGTTTGATCGCCCAGCCATTTTTCCCATCATAGCCTTCTCCCCACCAGCCATCCAGTACACTCAGGTTAATTGCGCCATTGATACCGGCTTTCATGCCGGAAGTACCACTTGCTTCCAATGGATAAATCGGGTTGTTAAGCCAGACATCGACTCCCGCGACAAGGCGTCTGCCGAGCCGCAAATCATAGCCTTCCACCAATAAAAGTCGCCCCTCGAATTCAGGAAAATGTGCAATCTGGCTGATGCGCCGGATCAGGTCTTGTCCTGGCACATCGGCTGGGTGTGCCTTGCCGGCGAACAAAAACAGTACGGGGCGTTCTTGATCGAGGATGATTTTTCGTAGCCAATCCAGGTTTTCAAATAACAATGCAGCGCGTTTATAGGTAGCAAAACGACGCGCAAAACCCAATGTTAAAATATTCGGATTGATGGGATCGACAAATTTTAACAGCCGGTCGAGATGTGCCTCGGAACCACGATTTCTAGCATTTTGCTCGCTAATACGGGAGCGAATACCATAAAACATTTGTGATTTTAATGATTGTCGCACGCTCCAGAACAAATGATCCGGTATTGCATCAATGCCTGACCAATAATCGGTATCGCACATTTTGTTGCGCCATTCATGGCCCAGATAACGATCAAACAAATCGGACCATTCCTGCGCAAGGAAGGTTGGGACATGAACGCCATTGGTGACATAAGAAATCGGATTTTCTTCCGGCTCGATTTGTGGCCATAAATCCCGGCAAATATTCGAGGAAACATTACCGTGTATCTTGCTGACGCCGTTATGAGTGCGTGAGCCATGGATTGCCAATGCTGTCATATTAAAATCCGGGCTTCCTGCCACATGTCCGAGTGCCAGGAATTCCTCGCGAGTAATATTCAGGCTACGGTAAAAGCTGTCAAAATACTTTTGCATGAGATCAGCATTGAAATGATCGTGCCCGGCAGGAACTGCGGTATGGGTTGTGAAAACTGTGTTGACTGCCACACTTTCCAAGGCACTGGCAAAGTCGAGTCCTTGCTGCACAAGTGCATGAATACGTTCCAGAATCATAAAAGCAGCGTGACCTTCATTGATATGCCATATCGTAGGTTTAATGCCGAGAGCTTGTAGAGCACGCACGCCGCCCATCCCCAGAATAATTTCTTGTTCTATGCGCATGACTTTGTCACCACCATAGAGGTTGTGGGTGATGTAACGATCTTCAGCAGAATTTTCCGGCAAATCGGCATCCAGCAGAAATAATGTGACATGACCGATTTTTGCCTGCCATACTTTTAGCGTGACCTCACGCTGCGGGAGCGGCACTGTAATTTGCAAACTTGAACCATCCTCGCGCGTCACCGGCGTGACAGGCAGATCATCAAAGTCAGAAACAGTGTACGAGACTTGTTGATTGCCCAGGCTATCGATAGTTTGAAAGAAATATCCTTGCCGATACAGTAAGCCAATCGCTACAAATGGAAGATGTAAATCACTGGCTGCCTTGCAATGATCCCCTGCCAAGATGCCCAGCCCTCCCGAATAAATGGGCAAGCTTTCGTGAAAACCAAATTCAAAACAGAAATAGGCAATCTGATCTTTTGGATCTAACCCATCATTAATCGGCGCTGCAGTAGCGTCGTGATAGGAATCATAGGTGGATAGAATACTGTTGTAAGAAGCAAGAAAAACACGATCTTCTGTGGCTTTTATGAGTACTGATTCATCCACGCGTTTCAAAAATGCTTTGGGATTATGGCCGACTGCTTCCCATAAATGTGGATCAAGGCGGGAAAACAGTGTGCGCGTAGCGCGATCCCAGCTATACCAAAGATTGTTGGCCAATTCTTCCAGTCGTTTAAGACGGTTTGGTATTTTAGGATTGACGGTAATGGTGTAAGCAGTGCGCGGAAGCATTCATGTTCTCCTTAATATGAATTATCTTTATGTTTATCTGTAGGATAAGAAAATCAGATTAAAACCTGAAATTGTCAAGTTCTCAACTTTGGCTAGTGAGCAAACGATGCGCCTCCTGTCTCGCGCCTAGCAAACCGACCTCAGGATTTGTAATGATATACACCGGGAATTTGTGCATTAACTGAGAAAATCTTCCTTTGTCGTGGAATGCCTGTATGAAACCGCCAAGTTTCAGAATACTCAGAATCTTAGAGGCAATGCCGCCAGCTATATATACACCACCTCGCGTGAGTCCTGTCAATGCTAGGTTCCCGGCATAGGCCCCATAAATCTCAACGAATAAATTAATCGATTTTATCGCGATTGGATGTTGATGAGTAAATGCAAGTGTTGTAATTGTGGCACCACTATCTTCTTCAAGATCGATAGGTGCAAGGTTTGAAGTGGTTGCAGAACTCATTTGCAGGAATTTGAAAATATTTGTTAATCCGGACCCCGAGAGTAATCGCTCTACGGATACATGGCCAAATTTATTGAGGAGCGTTTCAAGCAGCTCAATTTGTAGTGCGTTGGTCGGAGCAAAATCCATATGACCCGCTTCGGTGGGTATTGCAACATAGCGATCTTCCAGCCAAGTGAGCCAGGCGACACCCATTCCCGTGCCTGCGCCCAGTATCACACGCATTGACTGCGCCAGTGATTTTCCAGTCTGTAGTGTTGCCATATCGCTCGGTGACAAGCTTTCAATGCCTAAAGCGGCAGCTTCAAAGTCATTAATCAGTTTGACAGAAGGAATCGAAAATTCAGTCGAAATATCGCTGCTACTGATTTGCCAGGGCAAGTTAGTCAGTTGTGCTTGCTGCGTAACAATGGGCCCCGCGACTGCAAAACATGCTGAAAATGGACGACTTGTATTTCGAGTTCGGTGCAGGAAATCTTGCAAGATTTCAGAGAAGGCCGCAAATTCATGATTGTCATAACGGTGAGTGAATAACTCGCGCACCACACCATTACTTATTTCTGCTGCTTGCAGAATGGTTTTGGTACCGCCGATATCTCCACAGACTAATTGCTTGTTCAAGGGCTTTTTATTTAAGAATTAATCAGAAATCTTGTTTTGAAGCTGATAAGCGACTTTAGGTTTTAGCAAAACCAATGGATAGTATACATCGATATGTATGATTCCTATTAATTGACTTACAATGCAACTTTCAATGCTTATTCTGCTATTTCATCATTCAAAATGTCTGAACCGCTGATTATTGCCAAAACAAACAAAATCGAGTTGGCGCTTTTGCCCGAAATGGCCACGCGCCACGGATGTATTACAGGTGCTACGGGGACAGGTAAAACGGTGACTTTGCAAAAACTGGCCGAAAGCTTCTCCAACATCGGCGTGCCGGTATTCATGACCGATGTCAAAGGTGATTTAACCGGCATCAGTCAACCGGGTTCATTGACAGATAAATTAAAAACTTATCTGAATAGGATGCAGATGGATGTTCCACAATGGCAAGGTTTTCCGGTTACGCTGTGGGATGTATTGCAAGAGAATGGGCATCCGTTGCGCGCGACTATTTCCGACATGGGGCCGTTGTTGCTGGCCCGTCTGTTGAATCTCAATGAAACGCAAGAAGGTGTCTTAACGCTGGTTTTTAAGGTGGCGGATGATTATGGATTGTTGTTGCTCGATCTCAAAGACCTGCGCGCATTGCTGCAATTTGTGGGCGATAACGCGGAAAAATTCAAGACTCAGTACGGCAGCGTTTCGTCGGCATCGATTGGCGCCATTCAACGTGGTTTGCTGCAAATAGAAGAACAGGGTGGAGATCACTTTTTTGGCGAACCCATGCTGAATATCGAGGATTTATTGCAGACTATCGATAGCAAAGGCGTTATAAATATTCTTGCGGCTGATAAGTTATTAAACGCGCCAAGATTGTACAGCACCTTTTTGCTGTGGCTGTTATCCGAGTTGTACGAGAATTTGCCGGAAATCGGAGATCGTGATAAACCTAAGATGGTATTCTTTTTCGATGAGGCGCATTTGTTATTTAGCACCGCGACGCCTGTCTTATTGGAGAAAATCGAACAGGTTGTACGATTGATACGCTCCAAAGGTGTCGGCATTTATTTCGTCACGCAGAATCCGTTTGATATCCCCGAAAAAGTGCTGGCCCAGTTAAGCAATCGCATTCAGCATGCCTTACGCGCATTTACGCCACGCGATCAAAAAGCAGTGAACGCTGCTGCTGATACCATGCGACCCAATCCGGAGCTGAATATCAAGCAAGCCATTCTTGAGCTTTCTGTGGGCGAGGCGCTGATTTCATTTCTTCAGCGAGACGGCTCTCCTGGTATTACCGAGCGTGCGTATATACTTCCTCCAGCCAGCCAGATTGGGCCGATCACACGGGAAGAGCGGCAGCAGTTGCTGCAATCTTCTATTGTGGCGGGCGTATATGAGCAGGAAATCGACCGCGAAAGCGCCTTTGAACTGCTCTTGGCACGGGCCGGTGCTGAAAGCCCGTCCGATAATGAGAATTTGAATAAACCGCGGGATGGAGAGGTTCTGAAAGATTTGAGCGATTTATTCTCAAGCTCATCAAGCGGGCGAGGAGGGCGACGCGATGGAGTAATGGATGCGATGGCAAAAAGTGCAGCGCGCTCAATCGGGTCGTCCATTGCGCGCGCAATTACTCGCGGCCTGCTCGGATCATTATTAGGTCAAAGGCGGCGCTAAAAAGTAGATCAATATCTCAGAAATGATTAATAGATAAGCATTTAGAGCCTGTTTTTAACACCGCAGCGGCAATGCCGATAGATTTTTAACCACTTGTTAGTGTACGCTGCAGCTTTTTTAAACGAATAAGCAGGCTTTTGAATTGTTATGATCACCGGTGCCATCAAGAATCAAGTCGATCAAATCTGGAACACGTTCTGGTCCGGCGGCGTGTCCAATCCGCTGTCGGTAATCGAGCAGATCACCTATCTGTTGTTCGCCAAGCGGCTGGACGAACTGCACACCGGGAAGGAAAGCCAGGCCAATCTGCTCGGCGAAACGCTCGACAACCCCATTTTTGAACCGCAGCAGAGCGAACTGCGCTGGTCGTACTTCAAGGATTTCGATCCGGAACGCAAATTCACCGTATTCCGCGATCAGGTATTTCCGTTCATCAAATCGCTCAATGGCCGTGCCGGGAGTGCGTACACCCGTTTCATGAAGGATGCGGTGTTCATCATCCCGACCCCGGCGCTGCTGGATAAAGTCACCAACATGATCGACGCCATCCCGATGCACGACCGCGACACCAAGGGCGATCTGTACGAATACATGCTGTCCAAGATCGCCAGCGCCGGGCAGAATGGGCAGTTCCGCACGCCGCGCCATATCATCAAGCTGATGGTGGAACTGACCGCACCGACGCCGAAGGATATCATTTGCGATCCGGCCTGCGGCACCTGCGGTTATCTGGTCGCGGCGGCGGAATATCTGGAACGGCACCACAAATCGCTGTTCTTTGATACCGCATTGAAGGAGCATTTTCATCACCACATGTTCCACGGCGCCGATTTTGATTCGTCGATGCTGCGCATCGGCGCGATGAACATGACCTTGCACGGCATCGACAACCCGTCGATCGAGAACCGCGACAGCCTGAGCGAAGACCACGCACTGCAACGCAATGCCTACACGCTGATCCTCGCCAATCCGCCATTCAAAGGCTCGCTCGATTTTGACGGCACCGCCAAAGATCTGCTGCAAGTCAGTAAAACCAAAAAAACCGAACTGCTGTTCATCAGCCTGTTCCTGAAACAGCTCAAACCCGGCGGGCGTTGCGCCTGCATCGTCCCGGATGGCGTGCTGTTCGGTTCCAGCAACGCGCACCAGCAACTGCGCCGGACACTGGTGGAAGAACAAAAACTCGACGCCATCATTTCCATGCCCTCCGGCGTGTTCAAGCCCTATGCCGGCGTCTCCACCGCGATACTGATCTTCACCCGCACCGACTCCGGCGGCACCGACAAGGTGTTTTTTTATGACATGCAGGCCGACGGCTACAGCCTGGACGACAAACGCGAACCGCTATTGACCCCGGAGCAACAAAAGGAACTCATCCATCATTCCCGCGCAGGCGGGAATCCAGCACTGCATGCCCGAAATAATATCCCCGACATTATCGCCCGCTATGAGCAATGTCAAGTGGGCCAGCAGGGTTTTGAGGATAAAAAGCAACAAGCCTTTGTGGTGAGCAAAGCCGACATCGCCGCCAACAAATACGACCTGTCGATCAATCGTTACCGGGAAATTGAATATCAGCAGGTCGAATATGAGTCGCCACAGGTGATTCTGGATCAACTGGAAGCGCTGGAGGTAGAGATTTTGGAGGATTTGAAAGCGTTGAAGGGGATGTTATGAGCTTTTCTCAAATGCTTAAATTATCCGAGTTTTGCAAAACAAGTAGTGGTGGAACTCCTTCTAGGCAACATCTTAATTTTTATGAGAATGGAAATATACCATGGGTAAAATCGGGAGAACTCCGTGAAAATATCATCTTCGACACGGAAGAAAAGATAACCGAAGAAGCTTTACAAAACTCAAGTGCGAAGATTGTGCCTAAAGGTTCATTATTATTAGCAATGTATGGCGCAACAGTTGGACGGCTTGCTTTTTTAGGGATAAATGCGGCAACAAATCAAGCAGTATGCAGTATCCAACCAGATGAAACTATATGCTTCCCAAAATATCTTTATTATGCGCTATTGCAGAAGGTGCCTGAGTTCTTAAACATGGCGGCTGGAGGAGCACAACCCAATATCAATCAATCATTAATTAAAGATACAAGAATCCTGCTCCCAATATTGGAAGAACAAAAACGCATCGCGGCGATACTGGACAAGGCCGATGCCATACGCCGCAAACGCCAGCAAGCCATAGCCCTCACCAACCAACTACTCCGCTCCGTTTTTCTGGACCTATTTGGTGATCCGGTGACGAATCCGAAAGGACTTGCAACAGCTAAGCTTTGTGAGGTTGGTGAAATAGTGACTGGTAATACTCCTTCAAGAAAGAGGCCAGAATATTATGGTTCGCATACTGAGTGGATAAAATCAGATAACATAAATACACCAGATCATTACCTTACAACAGCATCAGAATTTTTGTCTGAAGACGGATTCCTTGTAGGAAGACATGTTCCAAAAAACTCGATACTTGTAACGTGTATTGCAGGAAGTCACGATTGCATTGGTAATGCAGCGATAGCAAATAGAACTGTAGCATTTAATCAACAAATTAATGCCATTATTCCTAATAATATAATTTCTCCATTATTTTTGTATGCACAGTTATGGGTCAATAAAAAACTTGTGCAAGGAGCTTCGACTGAAAGCATGAAGGGGATGGTTAGTAAATCGAAGTTCTCAAATATAGAAATATTGTTACCCTCTATGCTAGAGCAAGAAAAATATTCTGATTTTTTTCTTAAGTCATTAGGCAGCATTAAATTAATGAATTTTTCAAAAGTAAAATTTAATGAATTGTTTAATGGATTAACGCAGAAAGCATTCAGTGGCCAATTGATCCAACATATCGTCACATAAACCGAAACTCCCAGCATGGTAGAGAACCTCACTAAACCCAGCAACTTCAGTTTCCTGACCGAACATTGGGCTTTTCTGCACGCCGACGCACAGCAAGTCGAAAGCTACGCCTTGCGCGATCCCCGTGCGGCGGCGATTTATGCCCGCCGCACATTGGAATTGTCGCTGCGCTGGCTGTTCGCCAACGATACCGCGCTTAAAACACCGTATGAAAAAAGCCTGGCGGCGATGATCCATGAGCCGACATTTGCTGAGAATATCAAACAGGGTTTGTTTCACGACATCAAATTCCTCCACCGGCTGGGCAATGTCGCCGCGCATGGCGATCAGCATATTTCTTCGCAAGAAAGCCTGAAAGCCGCGCAGGCACTGCACACCTTCCTCGGCTGGCTGTCGCGCGTGTATACGCGGCAAAATGCTGTGCCACAGCCGTTTCAGGTGGATTGGCTGCCGCAACCGGTGTCCCACACTGAGCCGCAAACCCCGCCATTGACGGTGCGGCAACTGGAGCAGTTGCAGGATGAGCTGGCCGCCAGGGATGCAACGGCTGCTGCCGCGCACGAAAAACTCACGCACACTGAAACCGAACTGGCCGAACTCAGGGCGCAATTGGCTGCGCTGCAGCAACTCAAGCAAGCCAATCAGAAAACCATCGGCAGTGGCGAATACACCGAGGCGCAGACGCGCGAGCTGATCATCGACGTGATGCTGCGCGAGGCCGGCTGGGACCCGAAGGGCGTCCACGTGGCCGAATACGAGGTGCGCCAGTGCATGCCGACGGCCAGCGGCGAGCGCACGGGCACCGGGTATGTGGATTATGTGTTGTGGGGCAGCGACGCCAAGCCGGTGGCGCTGATCGAAGCCAAAAAGACCCGCGGCAATCCACTCGCAGGCAAGCAGCAGGCGGCCCTCTATGCCGATGGTCTGGAACGGCAGTTCGGCCAGCGCCCGCTGATTTATTATTCCAATGGTTACACCACGTGGTTGTGGGACGATCATTGTTACCCGCCGCGAGAAGTGCAGGGCTTTGCCACCCGTGACGAGCTGCAATGGCGCCTGCATCAGCGCACCACACGCGAGGCATTGCATGGGCTGCAGCCGAAACCGGAGATCATCGGTCGCCCTTACCAGATCGAGGCCGCGACCCGCGTGCTGGAACATTTTGGCCGCGAGCGCAAGCGCAAAAGTCTGCTCGTGATGGCCACCGGCACCGGCAAAACGCGCTTGTCGATTGCCCTGGTCGACATGCTGCTACGCGCCGGTTGGGTGCGGCGGGTGTTGTTTCTGGCCGACCGTATCACGCTGGTGGGGCAGGCGAAACGCGAATTCAACCGGTATTTGCCGCACGTGACGGTGACGAGCCTGCTGGAACCGACGCAGGGCGACGCGCGCGTGGTGTTTTCCACCTATCCGACCTTGTTGAACTGCATCGACGGCACGCGGCGCGATATTACCGAGACTTTCAGCGTGGCGCATTTTGATCTGGTGATCATCGACGAAGCGCATCGCTCGGTGTACCAGAAGTACGGCGCGATTTTCGATTATTTCGACGCGCTGCTGCTGGGATTGACCGCCACGCCGCGCGGCGAGGTGGATCGCAATACCTACCGGTTGTTTGAACTCGACGATCACCAGCCGACCTATGCCTACGAACTGGAGCAGGCGGTGGCGGATGGCTATCTGGTGCCTCCGCGCGCGATTTCGGTGCCGCTTAAATTTCAACGCGAGGGCATCAAGTACCATGATTTGTCGCCGCAGGAGCAGGAAGAATACGAGCAGCAGGAACGTTTCTACGACGAGGAAAGCGGCGAGCTGAAGGAGGCGATCGACCCACCGGCGCTGAATCAGTGGCTGTTCAATGTGGATACCGTGAACAAGGTACTGATGCACTTGATGGAAAACGGCATCAAGGTGCAAGGCGGCGATACGCTCGGCAAAACCATTATTTTCGCCAAGAACAGCAAGCACGCGGATTTTATCGTCGCGCAGTTCGACAGGAATTATCCGCATTTTGCTGGCCAGTTCTGCCAGAAAATCGATTTCTCGGTGAAATACGCGCAAAGTCTGATCGACCAATTCAAGATTAAGGACAAATTTCCACAGATTGCGGTGTCGGTCGATATGCTGGATACCGGTGTCGATGTGCCGGAAATCGTCAATCTGGTGTTTTTCAAGCTGGTGCGCTCGCGCGTCAAGTTCTGGCAGATGCTGGGGCGGGGCACGCGGCTGTGCGAGGATTTATTCGCGCCCGGCGAACACAAAAAAGAATTCATCATTTTCGATTACTGCCAGAACCTGGAGTTTTTTGACGTTAATCCTGCGGGTTATGATGCCGCGACGCAGGATTCGGTGAAGCAGAAGGTTTTCAAACGGCGGTTGGAATTGGCGGTCGCGTTGCAAAACGGACGTGTGGAAGATGCGGCGGTGAGGAATTTTGCGGCGCAGTTGAAGGATCAATTGCACGACGTGGTGGCGGCGCTGGATCTGGATAATTTCATCATCCGCAAGCAACGCAGGGCAGTGGAGCAATACGCCCGGCAGCAAGCCTGGCAAACGCTGGATGAGCGCGATGTGAACGTGCTGGCGGAAAAAATCAGCGGATTGCCCGCGGTGGATAGCGACGATGAAAGCGTGCGCTGCTTTGATCTGCTGCTCCTGAATTTGCAGTTGGCGCTGTGGCAGAACAATCCGGCACAGCAAAACTATCAACGCACGGTGCGACAAATCGCCAGGGAGCTGGAAGATAAGGCGGCGATTCCCAGCGTGGCGGCGCAGATGGCGCTCATTCTGGAGTTACAAACCGATGCCTGGTGGCAGGATGTCACGTTGCCGATGCTGGAAGTTGTGCGGGTGCGGTTGCGCGGGTTGACGCGGTTTATCAGCCCGGAGGAGCGGGCGGATGTATACACGCATTTCACCGATACGCTGATTCAGGAAGAAGCGACCGAATATCAGGTGGTCAAGCGCGATCCGAATCTGCAGAATTATCGCGAGCGGGTGCAGCGCTTTATCCGCGAGCATCAGAATCATGTCACGATCCGGCGCTTGAGAAATAATGAACCGATCGCACCGACCGACATTTTGGCGCTGGAAACCATTCTGTTCGCCGAAAATGGCCCGATCCCCAAAGACGAGTACGCAAAAATTTATGGTCAGGAGCCGCTGGGAAAACTGGTGCGCTCGGTTATCGGTCTGGACCGCAGTGCCGCCAAAGCGGTATTTGCTGAGTTTCTAGCCCGATCGCCCGCATTGAATGCGGACCAAATGGCTTTCTTGAACGAGATCGTCGAATACCTGGTGAAAAACGGCGTGATGGAGCCTCGCGCGATTTTTGAAACACCGTTTAATCATTATCATGAGCTGGGCGTGGTCGGTGTTTTTGGCGATGAGCTGAGCCGGCAGATTGTCGAACGCATTCATGATGTGAATCATAATGCGGGAATGATTGCAGCGCGAAAATAAATAGGTAATGCGTTTCTGATTAGTCCATTTCGTAATCATCCGCTATATCGCGGCTGTCATCAGTGACGGTTCTAATCTTCTATGCGGCGAATGGTGGTAATTTCGCGTAGATGCCTTAGACCGCGAATGACTTGTGAGAGATGGAGCCGGTTGTTAACTTGCAGGACGAAGCGCATGTGCATGCGCTCATTTTCGCTTTCCATCGCAATATCATCAATATTTGAATCGGCCTTGGCAATTTCAGCCGCAACTCGCGCTAAAACGCCTTGTTTATTGTCTGTGATTATCTCAATAGCCGCTTCAAAAGTTCGCGTGATGTCTTTTCCCCAGGTCACATTGAGGTAGTTTTCCTGATTCTTGGGGTTGTGTGAAATGTTATTACAATTCAGTACATGAACAATTAATCCAGAATCTTTTTTGATAATGCCGACGATGGCGTCGTCCGGTATTGGGCGGCAGCATTTGGCAAATTGCACCGCTGAGCCTTCAGTTCCCAGTATGGTAATAGGGGTTGCAGTCTGTTCCTTGGAAATGGATTCTGCCGGGGCTGTTAACCGCCTTGCTACCACGGCTGGAAGCTGTTTGCCTAAGGCCATTTCAGTAAATAATTCTTGCTTGGATTTGACGCCGCTATCGCGCGCTAGCTTATTCCACTGGGCCGCGGTAATAGAGTCTGGATTGATATTAAACGATATAAGCGCCTGATTTAACAAGCGTTCTCCTAACTTAATGGATTCCTCGTATTGAATCGTCTTGAGAAAATAGCGGATATGCGAGCGTGCCCTTGCGGTTGCAACATAACCGAGCCAGGATGGGTTGGGCTTGGCATATGGCGCGGTAACGATTTCTATACGATCTCCACTTTTTAATTTTGTGCGTAATGGCGCATTTTCACCGTTAATTTTGGCAGCAACGCAGCAATTGCCGACATCGGAATGCACGGCATAGGCAAAATCAACGGCGGTTGATCCCCTGGGTAGCGTTAATATTTTACCTTGCGGGGTGAAAACAAAAACGTCGCTGGGGAATAAATCGATTTTAAGATGTTCCAGAAATTCTGATGAATCCGTTGAGCTGCTGAGTGTTTCCATTAAGCTATGCAACCATTGGCTGGTTTTTAAATGCAATTCATCAAAATTTCCATCTAAATTTTTATAGAGCCAATGAGAAGCTACACCATTTTCAGCAATTCGATGCATTTCAGCGGTACGAATTTGAATTTCGATCGGTATGCCGAAAGGACCCAATAATGTGCTATGCAAGGATTGATAGTCATTATTCTTTGGAATCGCGATGTAGTCCTTGAATTTTCCTGGGATTGGTTTGTATAGGCTGTGCAACATTCCAAGTGCAACATAGCATGAGGGTATATCTTTGACGATCACGCGAAAACCATAGATATCGAGTACTTCAGAGAAAGATAAATGTTTCTCCAGCATCTTGTTATAAATGCTGTAAAGATGTTTTTCGCGCCCGGTCACTTCCGCATCCAAATGCGCTTCTTTGAGCTTTGACGTAATGACTTCGAGTATTTTTCCAACCACTTCACGTCGATTGCCGCGCGCGGCCCTAGTCGCTTTCACCAGCACTTTATGGCGTAAGGGATAAGAATAGCGAAAGCCCAGTTCTTGAAGTTCCTGGTAAATATTGTTAAGTCCCAGCCGGTGAGCAATGGGGGCATAAATTTCCAGAGTTTCGCGCGCGATGCTGCGCTGTTTGGCCGGAATCATGACAGATAATGTTTGCATATTGTGCAAGCGATCTGCCAGTTTTATTAGAATGACACGCACATCACGAGCCATTGCCAGTAACATCTTGCGAAAATTTTCAGCTTGCGCTTCTTCTTGTGTCTGGAATTCAATTTTTGCAAGCTTAGAAACACCATCCACTAATTCTGCGACGGGTTCACCGAATCTTTCACTGATTTCAGCTTTGGAGATATCTGTATCTTCGACCACATCATGCAATAGAGCTGCCGCCAGGGTAGGGGCATCGAGATGCAATTTGCTTAGAATTCTTGCGACTGCTACGGGGTGAGAGATATAGGGTTCCCCGGACTTGCGGAATTGCCCTGAATGCGCTCCTAAACCAAATGAATAAGCATTTCTGAGCTGAATAATGTCTTCAGGTTTAAGATATTTCGATGTTTCTGAAAATAGAAAATCTGCTTCTGCCATTGAGTTTAATTAATTTACTATGCTTCATTAAATTACTGAATATTTAAGTTCTCAAGTTTAAGCTTAAATCAGAGATTAATATTTGAAAATTTGCCATGACGATGTGTCAGAATATCGAACCAATCGACGTGCAACTAAATTTCAGAAACTACTGGAGTTTACGGGTTTTGTAATTTCAAAATCATTTTAAATATTTCTGGGACTGAGAATGTCCAAACCTACCTTGCCATGGGCCACTTCACGCAAAGCTACGACTGTAGGCTTATTACGCCCAGCTTCAACCAAAGGTGCAGAACCAATTGCCAGTTGTCTTGCACGCGTCGTTGCAACCAGCGTCATATCAAATCGGTTGGGTATCCTTTTCAAACAATCATCAACAGTGATTCGTGCCATTTTATTTGCCTCAGGAATGATAATAATGTACAAATTTTACAGGAAAAAACATGAAATGATGGTGTTTATTAATCAATACCTATTATGATAGTTGCATAACTAGAGCTTGGTGCTTCGTCGCTTGTCGTTCTGTCTTCAAGCGTTCAGCCTTAACAATGCAAATTAAATCGCTGAGCGCTTCGTTCAGTTTGCCGTTAACAATGATGTAATCGAACTCTGTAATATGGCTGATTTCTTCCCGAGCCGCTTTAAGTCGCTTTTTGATGACCTCAGGATCATCCTGTGCTCGAGTTTTTAGCCGGGTTGCCAGCGCTTCGGCTGAAGGCGGAAGAATAAAAATAGCGATAGAATAAGGGAAAATTTGTTTTATTTGCTTTGCGCCCTGACAATCAATTTCAAGCAAAATATCCTGTCCGGATGACATCGTGTCATTGAGCCAGTGTTGCGAGGTACCGTAGAGATTGCCATAAACTTCTGCACTTTCCACAAATTCACCATCAAATAGCATTTGTTTGAATTCCGCTTCAGTGACAAAGTGATAGTCACGGCCATCGATTTCTCCATTGCGGGGTGGTCGAGTGGTGTGTGAGATTGACAGATTAAGATTCAAACTCGATTGCAGTAATTCTCGAACCAGACTGGTTTTTCCGGCTCCTGATGGTGCGCTGATAACAAACAAACAGCCTGGAGTTTTAATCATAATGCTTGCAACCAACTTTATACGTTATTGATTTCTTATTTTGAGTTAAGAGCGATCAGTATTAGTCCTTTTAGGATTCTAACAAGCTTCGCTTCATCGTGCGTTATTCCTTCAGGTGATTCGGTCTCACGATCTGCATAAATTAAACCACTAGGTTTTTTATTAACTACTAAGGGAAGTAGAAGGAAGCTGCGTGCATCAGGTAATAAAGTTGTGTGCCACAGCGGTATAAGCTTACGGATTCTGGGGATAAAAGCATTCGAAATAAGGAGATCTATATTTTTTTGCATGGCAAGATGAAATAAATCATTAGTAGGCACGGCAGAGAAATGGAAACCTTTTTGATATTCCAAATTTCTTTTACCTAACGAACTGCGTCCACGAAATGAATTCATTTTAGAATCTCTTAGACATAATGTAATAAAACGAAATCCAAGCGCAGAACAAAGAGAATCCAAACCTAGGTTGATAAGATTTTCAAGTCTATAATCACCCGATGACATCATTTCAGTGGTATTTTGAATGCCTTTTAATAGCAATATTGATGCATTATAGGGTTTGTTGCTGGAATAACGTTCAGTGATTTGTAGATTATGAGTCTCATCGTTATTTATCGTCAAATCATTGATTAAATTTTCTTCCGCAGCAATATCAAATTCGCAATGCGATGAGTCTTGATTGATCTTATTATTCTTATCTAAAGAAGCCAAATCTGCACTGATGAGAAGCTCACGAGTTTCTATACTTGCTTTATCAATTAGTTCGTCCAGCACAGGCATAGTCAGATTGAGCACTTTGCCAAACCGATTCAGTAGTTCTTCTTTTAGCTTGATATCTTCCTTGGTTAGATTAGCACTTAATACAAGTGGTGCGGTCTTTTCACAAAATTCTGCTGCTATTTGCATCCATTCTTGTTTGTTTTTGGGCGTGATCAAGACACCGGGTGGTTTTGCACTGAGTGCCTGAATCACATTGACAGGTACATTCCAGTTATCTAATAAAGTTTCTGCCAAACTATCCAACCTGAAGCCAAGTGCCTGCATGGATGCTTGTTCCGGCGTGTGCTGACCTTGAGCGGCAAGCGCCATCATTTGGTGATAAAAATCAGGTTCATAAGTGGCTAATAAAATGCGCCCAAGATTTTTGAATAAAGCAGCAATAGAAACTTCTTCGACATCTTTAGCAAATGAAGTTCGCGCAGCTAATTTGCGGCTAATCATACTTGCTGCTAATGCATGAATTAATTCGATACGTACATGTGCTGCATGTTTTGCGGGCATTCCATCGACTAATAATATAGCCAAAGCACTGGTCTTGACAGAATCAAATCCTAACAAGAATATTGCCTTATTAATGCTGGAAATTTCTTTATTTGTAATTGCTTTAAAAGCTGCAGAGTTTGATAAGCGCAGGATTTTTTGCGTTAATGAAACATCGGATAAAACATAATAAGTCAATTGTTGTATCGACTGATCATCCGACGAAGACAGTTTTACAATTCGCGTGATGGAACTACCAAGTGCCGGAAGATTTGGATCATTAGTGACGGCATTGAACAGACGATCTTTTAAAGTTATGGCATCACCTTTTATTGTGCCCGCATGAACAAAGGAATTTGATGGGTCTTGTGGAGAACCAGGTTTTTGCATAGGTCCCATCGTAATGTTTTTTCCAAAAGATACTGATATATATGAAATAATAGTGCTATAACTGTTCGCGTCAGATTCTTTGTCTGAATACACTATTAATTAATAGTATTTTTAGTTTTTCTGTTATCGACACAAATCAAAGTTGATTGATAATATAGTTAATGGATGCCATGTTTGGCGAGGTAATTCTGATGGTATTCTTCCGCATTATAGAATTGGCTGGCGGGCAAAATTTGCGTTACGATCGGATCTTGCCAGCGTTTGCTTGTTTCTAGTTTCTCTTTAGATTCTCTTGCGGACTTTTCTTGCTCAGGCGTGAAATAAAAAATGACTGAGCGGTATTGTTCACCGATGTCCGGTCCTTGCCGATCCTGCGTGGTAGGATTATGGCAGTTCCAAAATTCGTTTAACAAAGCTTCAAAAGAGATTTCATTATCATCATATTCTACTAATACTACTTCAATGTGGCCGGTAGTGCCAGCGCAGACTAATGTGTAAGTTGGATTAATGGTGTGTCCGCCAGAATAACCACAGGTGACATTTTTAATGCTCTTATTGCGACGAAAAGCTGCTTCTACTCCCCAGAAACAGCCCGCTCCAAAAATGATCTTGTTTGCAGCCATTAATATTTTCTCATCGTTCTTTGCGTACTTTTTCAATGAGCGCTTCCAGCGTTGTAATAGTAGCTTGTGGTGTTCCGCTCATTCCACCACTGGTGAGATATTTTCCATTAATAACCAAAGCAGGAACACCGTTGAGTTGATATTGGCGAATCATTTGGGCCGATTTCGCTACCTGATTTTGAACCGTAAATGACTTGTAGGTATTTTCAAATTTCTTTCTATCAATGTTTTGTTTTTCGATCCAATCAAATAAAACAGATTCATTGTTTAAATCAATTTTGTCGCGATGGATGGCATCATAAATCTTGTCGTTTAGCGTATCGGTTAGCGACATGGCTTCAATGGTGTAAAAAATTTTGGCGCCAGATGTCCAGTTGGCGCGAAGAATAGCGGGTACATAACGGAAGCTAACATCACTCGGTAGATTCATCAACCAGGTTTTAAGATGTGGATGTAAGCTGTAACAAGACGGGCAACCGTACCAGAAAAATTCCAGAACTTCAATCTTGGTATTATCGTCAATAGGCTGAGGTTTACTCAGTACAGCATAATCCTTACCTTCAACAATGTTAGCTTGTGCGTGAGTTTTAGTGATAAAAGCAAAAACCGACACTAAAACTAAGAAGAAAATCGTAACAGATTGGTATCGATTCATTTAAATCTCCTAATAAAAAAGCGTTTCATTAATTGCTGGGTTCGAATGCTGCAGAACTCGGTTAAAACAGTTTTAAGCGTTGTTTAGTAAAACTTTTATTGTATTTTGATAAAGTGAGTATCGATGCCGTTCTCCTTTAGAGAATGGCTGGTCTGATCGCTATCCGATTTGTTCGTAAAAGGGCCGATTCGAACTCTATACCAGGTTCCTCTCTCGGCTAAATCAATGGATTGTATGGATGCAAACACGCCGAGCAATGCGAGCCGTGCTTTAAGGTTCTCAGCCTCATCATTTTTTCTGAATGCGCCAGCCTGTAAAAATATTTTTTCTTTCATAGCTGGAGGGCTTTGTATTTGAGGTGATACAGGCTGCTGTGATTGTGAAATAGGTTGGGGTTCGATTGGGAGCACGCGAGGAATGGCAGCAGTTTGTTGAGGAGGTGCTGTAGACGTGACACCAGAACTCGGTAAAGCTGTCTGTGGTGATCTTTCCAGCGGCTTGTTGCTGACTTCGGGTGCTTTGGCAGCCACTTGCGGTTGTGCTGGCGGTTCAACATTTTTTTGGTACTCATGGTCCATCTCAGGTTCATCAATACCTGGCAGTATTTTGTAAAAATCAAACCGAGGTTTTTCTTCGACTAAGTTTATTGGTTCTTCTGGCATGGATTTTTCAGTGCTTTGGGGTGTCTCAATAGGAGACTGAGTTTGATTTTTCTCAGTGGGTAGGAATGGACTGGGTGCATAGTTAAGGTACAGCCATATTCCAATTGCACTCGCAAGACCTAATGCATAACCGACGAATCCACCTAAGAATGCCGAACCTCCTTTCTCATTTGTAGATTTGGCTGAAGACTTGCGAGTTTTATAATCCCGACTCATGAGTGTCCTTATACAATTATTAGGTTACATTTTATCAGGTGCACTCACATCAAGTAATAGTAAACCGTTACTCAATGTTTGACGAATCGATGCAATTAGCGCTAGCCTGGCATGTTGCAATGGAATTTCAGGTACCAGAAAACGCGTTGAATTATAGTAGCTATGAAATTCGCTGGCCAGTTCTCTGAGATAAAATGCAATGAGATGAGGTGAAAACTCTTTGGCTGCCATTTCGAGCGTATCGGGAAAATCAATTAATTTTTGCAGTAGAGCCAATTCTGCTGGACTGGACAGTGCATCTGTATTGACATCTTGCAGATTGTCGACATTATCATTCCATTGCACTAACACACTGCACACGCGAGCATGAGCATATTGAACATAATAAACTGGATTTTCATTGCTTTGCGATTTGGCCAGATCCATATCAAAATCTAAGTGCTGATCGCTTTTGCGCATCACGTAAAAAAACCGTGCGGCATCCTTGCCGACTTCTTGGCGTAATTCACGTAAAGTGACAAATTCACCGGAACGAGTAGACATCGGAGCTTTCTTGCCATTCCGATAAAGTACCGCAAATTGCACCAAAGCGATTTGCAATTTTTCGGCATCCAGATCCAGTGCCTGCAACGCGCCTTTTACCCGTGGAATATAACCATGATGGTCTGCACCCCAGATATTGATTACCTGATCAAAGCCTCGCCCAAATTTATTCAGATGATAAGCGATATCTGAAGCGAAATAGGTGAATTGACCATTTTCCCGTTGTACGACACGATCTTTCTCGTCGCCAAAATTTGTGGAGCGAAACCAAGTCGCTCCGTCTTGTTGATATAAGTGCTGTTTTTTCGCAAGCAGTTCAATCGCGTGTGCTACCAGACCATTATCAAATAACGACTGTTCTGAAAACCAGGTATCAAATTCGACGCCGAACTCCATTAAATCATTGCGGCAATCGCCCAGTTGCTCCGTTAGCACAAAATTGTGTATATACGCATAATCTTGACCCAGTATTTCTTTCGTGTTAGCAATCAGTTTGTCCAGTTGTTCGTCGGGATTCATTTCAGTCGCTAGCACAGCTTCCGGCAAACTATCCAGCAATAACTCGGGTTGATGTACATAACGTTGTGCATGCGCTTGAAAAATTTGTTGCGCCATAATTTTAACGTACTCTCCCTGATAAGCATTCTGCGGAAAAGGAATATGGATGTGATTAAGCTCCAGATAACGCAACCACGTTGACAACGTCAAGATATCCATTTGCCGCCCTGCGTCATTGACGTAGAATTCCCGAGACACATCAAATCCTGCAGCTGTCAAAATATTGGATAAGCTTGCTCCAATCGCTGCACCACGGCCATGACCAACATGCAGTGGTCCAGTTGGATTGGCCGAGACAAATTCCACTTGGATTCTTTTTCCTTGTCCAAGGGTGCTATTTCCGAATGTATTTTTGCTATGCAATATGTAATGCAGAAATTGTTGCTTGGCAGAATTTTTTATGAACAGATTGATAAATCCAGCGCCGGCCACTTCCACTTTCTCAAGATAAGGTGAAGGTGGCAGTGCATTAATCAATAATTGTGCAATTTCTCGTGGGCTTTTATGTAATGGTTTGGCTAATTGCATGGCCAGATTACACGAATAATCGCCATGACTGGCTTGTTTGGTACGGGTCAATTCAATGTCAACCACTGTAGCTTCAAGAGATGTAATAGCGTTACTTGCTTGCTGGAGAAGCTCGATAAAGTGAGTTTTGAAGTTGGGGAAATCAGTTGATGTCATAGTTAAGGGCAAGCGATATTATTAGTTTATTGCATTAAATTAAAGCGCATAGCATACACAGCTGTGTTATTTCTACATGGAATACATTTTATCAGGTGCGTGACTCAGGCCAAAGATTGTTGACGATGGGTTTCAAAAAGACAAATTCCTGCACTGACGGCAACGTTCAAGCTTTCGATATTGCCTTGCATTGGAATTCGAACCAACTGATCGCAATTCTCGCGCGTTAAGCGCCGCATCCCTTTTTCCTCAGAACCGAATACCCAGGCAACAGCACCGCTAATCTTGAAATTGGCTAAGTCGTGTTCGGCGTCTTCGGCAGTACCAAAAATCCAAATACCTTGTTCTTTCAATTGCTTCAGCGTGCGTGCCAGATTGGTGACCGATATAAAAGGCACGGTATCAGCCGCGCCACTAGAGACTTTGTATACAGTGGGAGTTAATCCAACAGCCCGGTCTTTCGGTGTAATTACAGCATGCACGCCAAAAGCATCGGCGACGCGTAGACACGCGCCCAGATTGTGCGGATCCTGGATTCCATCCAACACCAACAAACGCGCAGGTTCGGTTAATGCGTCGAGGATGTCATCAATACTGACATAATTGCTTATACCATCGATATTGGCCACAATGCCTTGATGATGGTCGTTGCCTGACATGTTAGTGAGTTTCGATCCATCGCAGGAGGTAACGCGGATCTTCTTGTTTTCGGCCAGCTTGATTAGCTCTTGTGCGCGTTGATCTGCGCGTGTGGCATCGATAAAAATCTCTTTGACACTATTCGGATTCTGTCGTAAGCGACTGGTAACCGCATGAAAGCCAAATATAAATCGGGTGCTGGGCACGTTTTAATTAAACCTGAAAAAATGATGAGACATCACTTATCGTGAAGCGTGTCAAAATAGGAACCCGATAGATTGCGTGACTGAATTTTGTGTGCATCTGTATTGTAAAACAATTTCAAAAACTTAATGCGATTTCTTGCTTCTAGTAGAAGTTTTTGCCTTAGATTGCCCGGTTTTCTTTTCTGGTTCGGCTAAAACAAAATCTATTTTACTCGTTTCTAAATCGACACGAACCAATTTGATGCGTATTCGATCGCCTAGGCGATATTGTTTGCCGCTACGTTCGCCCAGTAAAACATGCTTGGTTGCATCAAAATGGAAATAGTCACTCGGTAGCTCGGAAATATGCACCAGTCCTTCTACGTATACGTTGTCAAGCGCGACGAATAAGCCGAATCCGGTAACGCTGCTGATCACTCCGTCAAAACATTCTCCGATTTTATCCTGCATATAAAAGCATTTTAACCAGGATTCAACGTCACGTGTGGCATCATCGGCGCGCCGCTCGGTCATTGAACAGTGACACCCAAATTCGGACCAATTACCAGGATAGTAAGTTTCTCCGTTTAATACTGCTTTAATTGCACGATGTACCAGCAGATCAGGGTAGCGCCTGATTGGCGAGGTAAAATGTGTGTAAGCATCGTATGCAAGTCCGAAATGACCGGCGAGATCAGGACTATAAATGGCTTGCTGCAACGATCTTAGCATCACTGTTTGAAGTAGCTGTGCATCCGGTCTTCCTTGTATCTTGAGTAAAGTTTGCGCGTAATCTTGTGCGCTGGGTTTGTTTTTTCCTCCTAGCTGAATGCCAAATTCCTTCAAAAAATTGCGTAATATGTCAATTTTCTCTGGTGTAGGGCTTTCATGAATACGATAGAGTGTAGTCTGCCCGTGCTTCTGCAGAAAATCTGCGGCGCAGACATTAGCCGCCAGCATGCATTCCTCAATTAAACGATGCGCCTCGTTGCGATGCACTGGCAAAATCTTTTCGATTTTTCCTTGATCATTGAAAAACATCTGCGTTTCAGTGGTTTCGAAATCAATAGCACCGCGTTTCTTGCGTGCTTTCAGTAAGGCTTTAAAGAGCTTGTAGATTAGTTGCAAATGCGGTAATAATTCTATGTATTCCTGAGCCTCGTGGCTTTTTGCATCGGCCAGTATAGTCGCAACTTTGGTATAGGTCAGTCGTGCATGCGAGAACATTACGGCAGGATAAAAAGAATAATCCAGTATATCGCCGTTGGCTTGGAATTGTATCTCGCACACCATGCACAGACGTTCTTTATCGGGATTTAAAGAGCACAATCCGTTCGATAATACTTCTGGCAGCATCGGGATGACACGGCGCGGAAAGTAAACCGAATTCCCTCGATTGAGGGCCTCGCGGTCAATCGGATCGTGTGGTTTTACATAGTGACTTACATCCGCAATTGCTACATATAATCGGTATCCTTTGCCATCTTTTGCGCAGAAAACGGCATCGTCAAAATCCTTTGCAGTTTCTCCGTCAATGGTTATCAGCGGTAAATGACATAAATCTTTGCGCTCAGCCAGCTCTTTCTTTAATACATTTTTTGGGAATTTGGCTGAAAGTTTCTCAATATCGGGCGAAAACTCGTGAGGTAGATCGTGTTTGCGTAAAGCGATTTCAATTTCCATCCCGGGAGCAGTATAGTTGCCAAGAATTTCAACAATTTTACCGATGGGTTGGGCACGTTTGCTGGGTTGTTGGATTATTTCCACCATCACGACTTGACCGGCTTCAGCCTTTAGTGAATGCTCCTGAGCGATCAAAATATCCTGGCTGATACGTTTATTTTCGGCTACCACCAATAAAATGCCATGATCAATATGTAGCCGTCCTACTAATCGCGTATTACAAGACTCCAACACTTCCACGATCGCAGCTTCCCTGCGTCCGCGCCGATCCAGCCCGGTTTCACGCACTAAAACACGGTCGCCATGCAATGCTTTTTGCATTTCCTTGGCGCTCAGATACAAATCTACACTACCATCATCCGGAATCAGAAAACCAAACCCATCGGAATGCCCCTGAATTCTGCCGTTAATTAAATCCAGCTTCTCCATCACGCAAATATCGCCTTTGCGGTTACGGAAAATCTGGCCATCACGCATCATCGCCGATAAACGGCGATAAAAGAGATCTTCCTCTTTTCTTGTAATGGACAGCAATTTTCGTAAAAATTGCTCGGCGATCGGAATACCTTGCTGCTTTAGGGTTTGAAGAATATATTCTCGACTAGGTAATGGGTACTTGTAGCGTTCTTTTTCACGCTCATAGTGCGGATCCAAGTGACGCAGCTTTCGCTTTTTCTCATTTGACAAAACAGTGGTTTCCTATAGAATTACGCGTTCTTTGGCAGTCCGATCCGGCTGTCTCTTGCCCAGATGGCGGAATTGGTAGACGCGCATGGTTCAGGTCCATGTGCCTTCGG
>NZ_CADEGP010000006.1 GCF_902826915.1 uncultured Nitrosomonas sp. | reverse complement strand
TGAGCAAGATTACCACTTATCGGACTGTCCGAATTTGCGAGGCCGCTTCTGTGCGCTACGTCATGGTGAGCCATTCCAACAATGAGATTTGCCAACCCCCATTCGAATAGTCCGAGATCGTATCTTGAAACAGGATAAGGGTGACAGAGCGTTTGTCGAATTGCTGCTAATGGCCAGAGCATTAGGCGATGTCGGTCTGGAAACGCTGGAGGTTGCATGCGATTTAACATTGCAAACAGGCATTATTGCTGCTGCCATTGTCATGAATGAAATGCGTCGCTTAAACGAAGTGGTGCGGCCCAAAACCCTACGAAGTATCACGCACGCACCACCCTTGCAAATCGAACCTAAAGCCGATTGCAGCCGCTACGACAGTTTGCGGAGGATGTACTATGATCATTGATCGTCATGCGCAACTCAAAAGCCGGTTATGCCCGAAATCTGGCTGGATCGATTGATCGCTGCTGAACAGATAGATCGTAAGGCACGTCGTCTGAACTACCAATTACATACCGCCAAGTTTCCACATCATCGCGATTTGATTCATTTTGACTGGACGGAAAATCCTTTGACCAAAGGGTGCATTGGGCAACTGGCCACCGGTGAATTCATGATTCAGGCAAACAATCTTATTCTTGTCGGCGGTACAGGAACTGGGAAAACCCATCTGGCCATTGCCTTGGCGGTTTCAGCGATCCATCAGGGAAAACGCGTGCGTTTTTATAACGCCGTTGATCTGGTCAATCAATTAGAAAAGGAAAAGCAACTAGGTAAATCGGGTTCAATGGCTAAGCGACTCATGCAGATCGATGCTGTTATTTTCGATGAACTGGGCTACCTGCCATTCCCGGAATCTGGTGGCGCTTTGCTGTTTCATCTCATCAGCCAGCTTTATGAGAAAACCTCTCTGATTATTACCACTAACCTTAATTTCGCTGAGTGGATCCAAGTCTTCGGAGATGAAAAATGACCACAGCTCTACTTGATCGCATTACTCACTACTGCGATATCCTCGAAACCGGTAATGATTCTTACCGATTCAAACATCGCAAAAAAGCACTCGAAATCTAAGCTGTGCCACTTCTTAACTGGAAATTTCTGGATGTTGATAGGTGGTAATTCTTGCATGTCGATTGACACAATGTGATAATGCATCTGCCGCGCGCAGTGGCTTGCCTTCTCTACAATATCTCGCATTCCAACATTCTAAAGCCTAATTAGATCCCCGTGGCAAGACCACGGGGAATCGCAAGTTAAATTGGCAAAGGACTTATTATTGCGTTACGGCGAAGCTGTTTGCGCAATACAACCTGCCGTGCTCATCGACACCGTGAATCTGAAATACTTCTTTGACTCAATCGTTGTAATCTTCATGTCGGACGGTTCTCTTTTGTTGGGTGGTTTTTACACCACCACTTTGGCGCATTAGATGCCGTTCGGGGTGGTGGGCGTCTATTCCATTATGTCAGAAATGTGTTTCTGAAGAAAATGAGGTTTTTCTTGCTTGCAATATTAAGAGGTTGTGTTAAGTGTCATAAAACTAAAAGGACGAGAAATGTTCCGAAGACATTTCTCGTCCTGAAATAGCTCCCCACATATGCCGTTAGACCATCATCTTGAACCATAAGGTCCAAGGCGGTTGTTTCATGGATACATCAGGCACATCCATTAATGGCGTACACAACAGTATCACTAAAATCCACAACCATTTTCTAAAAATGGTTCAAAGAATATAAGTCTTAACGAACACCGCAGGGATTAACCTTCATCTTTCATTGTTATTGCTTCATCAACTTTATTTTTTAATGTAATAATTCTACGCCTAAATTCATCTATGTCAAAACCTGTTACGTTTCTCAACATTAACAATTCATGTGTAATTTTTAGCGCTGCAATAATCGCGATGCGATCGGCATCGATTATTTTTCCTTCTGCTTTGATATCTTGCGCCTTATTATCCAAATAAGCTGCGGCGAGTTGAAGTTCTTCACATTCTTTGTCAGTACATGCGATGCTAAATTCACGCTCGAAAATATTAATGTTTAATGTGGTGTTATTCATTTTTAGGAATATTCAACAAAAGTGCCTCAAGTCGATCTGCTGCCACATGCATTTTCTCATTTAATTTCTCGCATTGATTATGAGAATCTGCCAATTCTTTTTGCAATTTTTTATTTTCTACGCGGGTATCCTGATACATACGTAAAAGTAAAAAAACTTTTTCTTCTAAAGATTCCAGTTCTGTTTCCATAGGGCGCAAATTTTTGAACTATCAAAAGGTTATTACGTAACCAAATCTAAAACTATACTATCGCGCCCTAGTTCTCGATCAAAACAACAATCGATAATTATTCTTATTTTTTATAAGTATAAATTTCTATACTAATTATAATTTACGGTGAGTGCCATCACAAAATGGCGCATTGCCGGTTTTCTTGCAGGTACATAACCAAGCTGTTTTATTCTCATTGGTTGAGAATTTCTTTGGTGTGAATTCAGTGTTTTTATGTGACCCATCACAAAAAGGCTGAGATTTACTCCGACCACAACTGCACCAGTAATAATCTTTCCCTGATTCAAGTTGAACTTCAATCGGTGAAAAGGATAATCCTGTATTTGAAGATTGATTCATTTTTATTGAGCGATATTAAAATTTAATTATTTATCATTAACATGACTTAGCATTTTAAAACTCATGCTGAGAAGTATTTTGTAACTGTATATTCTAAGTGTCATTTTATAGAATAATCAGCAGGCTTTGTAGGGATTACGGATGCTCAAGTAATACCTTTAATATTATTGTGAAAATTTTTCTTATACAAATAACCGTAAAGCACTGGGGCTACCCGCATTAATATGATTATTTTTCATTAAAGTTTGTATTTCCAGTAGTTGCTGTTTGCTTTTTTGAATTCCACTATCACTTAGTGGAACTCGATTGTCATCAACCACGATTCCACTCAGTGTATTGGAGAAAATCTTGGCCAAATGCGTCATTTGATCAAACACCCTCTCTCCATGGGCAACTCTTGGCACATCCAGCAGGAAAGTTACACCATGCGTTGTTAATGATTTAATATTTTCGGGTAGGAATGGAGAGGATTCATAATTATTCAATGTAAATAGGATATTATTGCTCTCGTCGCGATATTTGAATAGCCCATCTGTTTCGAGTCTGAATCCAGAGGCTTCCGCTAGCGCTCGAATCTTAGTGCCGACAAATGCGCCGCCGTCTTTACTAATAATATTTATACCTATCATAACATCGACTTCAGCGCAAAACTTATCCAGCATAACAGCTTTCTCATGTGCACTAACAATATCCGGGCACTCTGCTGAAGCGTTCACTTGTGATACGAAATCGAGAACCAAGTCCCTGAATTTGGATAAATTGACTTCACTGATAGGACCAGACCTGTCGGCGAGTTGCAAGCAGCCTTTCAAATGGCAGTAGCCGTCGCTATCCACATTGGATTCAGTGGAAATTTCTTCCCATGGCTCATTTTTATCTAGCTGGCCCAACCAATAAACTGGTTTTCCAAAGTCAAATTTTCTTTGTAATAACTTGGCAATATGTGTATTGGCAATAACAGATTCTGATCGGATATTGACAATATAATTGGTATTACTATCATAATCCAGTAATGGTGAGGTTGTTGCAAAACTAATAGTAGCAATTGTTTGAGGGGTATTCGATGGTGGATGTGCAGGTGGTGACATAGTCGATGTTTTGTTTGTTTCAATTGGCGGCAAATCAAATTGATCACCAGTCTGGATCAAAGTATCAAGCGCAGGATCTGATGACATCTTTTTGTTGAACTTTGGTTCAATACGTTGAAAAGGTTCATCAGAATGATGTGTATCTAAGAGGATATCATCATGTTCATGATCAAATGCAGCCTGTACTTCTCGACGGTAACGTAGTTGTTGCAGCCAGTTAAAAACAGCAACAGCAATGATAACTATGATACCGATAATGATTAAACTTACCTGCAAGTCACTCATGCTAAGAATCTCCATATTATCTCCTTGCTATTTCTTAAAGTTACTGTTTGGCACAGCAGATTATGTCAGTTTTTATACGACTTAAAACAATCATTGGGTTACGACCTGCTGGCTGCGTTTTCCCATATTAATTGCATCAGCGAGATCGACGGCTACTATTTTTGATACACCTTGTTCCTGCATTGTAACTCCAATTAATCGCTGTGCCATCTCCATGGTTATTTTATTGTGGCTGATAAATAAAAATTGGGTGTGTCTGGCCATGTTTTTCACTATTTCACAGAATCGCCTAGTATTGCTGTCATCAAGCGGCGCATCTACCTCATCCAGTAAGCAGAATGGAGCTGGATTTAATCGGAATAATGAAAAAATTAATGCCAATGCCGTGAGCGCTTTTTCTCCACCGGATAGTAAATGTATAGAGCTGTTCTTTTTTCCTGGCGGCTGCGCCATCAACAGTAGGCCTGCATCGAGAATTTTGTTATCACAAAATTCTAGTCTAGCTTTCCCGCCTGCAAATATGATTGGGAAAATATCGTCTAGATAATTATTTATCAAAATAAAAGTTTCTTGTAGACGCCTTTGAGTTTCGCGATCTATCTGCAGAATGGCATTGTCTAAAGTGGCGATAGCTGCATTGATGTCATGTAACTGTGTTAGTAAATTGGATTCTCGTGCGTGAGCAATTTTAAGTTCTTCTAATGCCGCAAGATTAACAGGGCCAAGCTCTGCAATTTCTGTATTGAGCTGATCAATCTCAGATTCTAATGCTGCCGTATTTTTTTTGTTAATGAGTGGTAACAGAAATTTTATTTCAATATCTGCATCATTGACCAGTGCATCAAATTGGTTCATTTTAATTGTGGCAGCTTGTTCTTTGAGTTGTAACTTACTCATGGTTTCTCGCAATGAGTAAGATTCTTGTTCTGATGTCATGCGGGTGTTTTCTATTTCCCGTAAATTTCTTGCGATATTACTAACTTCTTGACGTACCTGTAATGCAGTTTGCTCAATTGATTTGCGTTGTACTTGAGCGTCTTGTAGTAGAGAATTGACTCGACCTGTGTCGAATTCTTCCTTTTCTTTGAGCAGATTGGCATGACTCTCTGTGAGTTTTTGAAGATCTTCATCAGTAGTTTGGATATGAGTTTCAATTTCAATGATTTTGTTTTGGCAAGTTTTTACATGAAAGGCAGTTTCTTGTACTGTTTGCGCAGATTGCAGTATCTTATTGCGTAAATTTACAAGTGCATGATCGGTAGCTTCCCAGGCGGATTGGGCTTGTTTTACATCATTCTTGAGCTTCTCGATTTGTATCAAATTATTTTCAAATCTTGTTTTCGCAGATTCTTGTTGTGAAATCTCATAAGCCAGTGTTTGCCTGATTTCAGTCAATTCGAAATTAATTTGCTCCTGGCGATGAATCGTGCGTTCATTAGCTTGGGTGAGTTTAACAATTTCAAGCTGCAGTTTGTGCCACTGTTCTTGTAATTGTTTGCTATCTCCGTTAACGGAATGGATGGCATTCACCAGTTCTGCACACTGATGTTCTGCTTTTGATAATAAGATGCGTTGCTTCTTAAGAAATGATTCATGTTGATCAATTTCTGTTTGTATTTGTATCAGTTCTTGTTGTCTAGACAATACGCCATGCAAATCTGAATCAGGCGCATAAAAGGTTAAGCTATTACGGGTAATGATATGTCCTTGCCGAGTTACAATTATTTCATCTGGTTTTAAAGCCGCCCGTTTAATAAGACCTTCTTTTACGTCATCTATGACATAAATCGGATATAGCCAATTTTCTAAAACATATTTGATTTCAGGTTGATCAACCGTGAGAAAAACAAGTAGTTTTTTGCAGTTTATTAGGCTATTCGCCGCTGATGGTGATACTGTGTCCGATAAAATGGATGGATTCTTGTCAAAAATTGTCCATTTTAAATTCGGTGCGTCATCAATCCAATTTAAAACATTATCCAGTTGCTCGGATTCAATACTGTTGAGTCGTTCGCGTAATACTGCTTCCAGAGCATTTTCCCATTCTGGCAGGATATTTATTTTCTGCCATAAACGGGGTAATAGATCCAATTGATGCTTGCTGAGCCATGTATTAAGATCCTGATTATTATTAAGCCTTTTCTGTAGGTTGTTTAGTGCGGCAAAACGAGCAGTGGCCTGAGATAATTTATGCTGCAGTTTTTGGATTTTGTTAGTAATTCTTTCTTTATTTTTGGCTGCCTCAGAAAGGTGATTTTCTAAACTTTGACACTTCATATTTCCATCTTCTAGAGCACGTTCGATTTGCTCAGTTTCTGACTGTAATTCAATCAGAATGGATGGTTCAATCGAGATTAATTCATTTTGTTCATGTGATAAGCGCGCAAGTCGAGTTTCTAGCTGTTGAGTGTTTTTTTTTGCATGTGCAAGATGATTTTCTTCAAGCTGATTGGTTTGTTCAAGAATTAAAAGGTTGCGCCGGTATTCGTTTAATTTCTTCTGGCGACTGAGGCATTCAGTTTCAACAGCTGGAAGTTTAGTGCTTTCCTCGTCATGAGCAAGAATGCTGCGCTGGCGAGATAACGCAGCATCTGCTTTTTCCTGCTGCCAGCGTTGAAGATTTTCTAATTTTGTTTCTTTTAATTGATGGCTTTTTTGAAGTTGAGCTCCTGTTTGCTGAATTTGCTGTGTTAAGCGATCTTGTGTGTTTCTTAAATAGGTTATCTCTTGTTGCAGGCGTCCTATTTCAGCATCAGCAGAATATAATTGTCCTTGTATTTTAAGCAGTTGCTCATTGATAGCCTGTTCTTTTTTGCGAACATCTTCATAATCTTTTTCTGCATTGTGTTGAACCGAAAGCGTGATCTTCAATTTCGTGTCAAGTTTCTGAATTTCTTTTTTTGCAGTATCACATTGATGCGTGGCATCTGCTCTACGCTGTAGCCACAGCAAGGATTGCGACTTATGCACTGCATCTTGCAGTAACTGATACTGCATTGCAATGTTTGCCTGCGTTTCCAAGTGTTGCAATTGGGTTTCTAATTCCTGGCGGATATCTTCTAAGCGTATTAGGTTTTTTCGAGTTTCAGTCAGACGCAACGAAGTATCGTGTCTTCTTTCTCGATACTGAGAGATCCCGGCAGCTTCTTCTAGGAAATTCTTTAATTCCAAAGGCTTTGCTTCAATAATTCGTGAAATCATGCCTTGTTCGATGATGGCATAACCATGACTGCCCACACCGGTGCCCAAAAAAAGATCAGAAATATCACGTCGTCGTACTTGAAGGTTGTTGATGAAATAACTTGAAATACCATTCCGTTGGAGCACGCGTTTAATTGCAATTTCGGTATAACTGGACCATTGGCCGGTTATTTTTTTTAAGTGATTCTCAAATACAATTTCAACACTGGCGCGCCCAATAGCTTTTCGATTCTCCGACCCGGAAAATATGACATCTTGCATCGAATCTCCCCGTAGAGCCGAAGCTTTTGATTCCCCCAAAACCCATCGTACCGCATCTATGACGTTTGATTTTCCACAGCCATTCGGACCGACAATGCCCACAAGACCATGGGAAACTGGGATGGTAGTTGGTTCTACAAAGGACTTGAAGCCGGCTAACTTGATATAGGCAAGGCGCAATTTTTTTGTTTATCAGATAAGGCAGTTATAATAGGCAAGGCGCATCGCGCAGTTAATATTGTAACCGAATTAATTTAGATATGAGTATGAAGAATGGCTAGTAAACCTGAGAAAACCCTTGAAACATTTCCAAATCCATTTATGAATCGGGATTATCATATTCATATGGAAATTCCTGAATTTACTTGTTTGTGCCCCAAAACAGGGCAACCAGATTTTGCGACTCTGATTTTGGATTATATTCCGGATAAAAAATGCATTGAACTTAAAAGTTTAAAATTGTATATCTGGTCATACCGAGATGATGGAGTGTTTCATGAGGCGGTAACAAATATGATTCTCGATGATCTCGCTGCAGTTTTGAGACCGAGGTATATTAGACTAATAGCGCGTTTTTATGTGCGCGGCGGCATTTTCACGAACATTGTCGTTGATCATCGTAAAAAAGGATGGAAATCTAAGTCTGTGATTCTAATGCCAGAATTATCTGGGCAGTTAAACACTCGAGAATGATTATTAATTGTTAACATGAAGTTGTGTTGATAATAATATGATTTGTCAGTGTAAATTTTATTTGCCAGCATATTAGTATGAAGAAAACAGTTTGCAAAGAGCAAATTTTTATATATCCTGTCATACGACATGGATTTATAAAAAAATACATAGATGATTTTAAAAAGAAATATTTTTTCTGCTATATTATTCCTGCTGTTTTTCGCTACGTCTTCTTTCATATCGTTTAATGCATTTGCAGATCGATTACTGCACGACAAAGCTCAGTATCACTCAAACTTGTGGGACCGTGTTCGTAGTGGATTTGCATTGGCACTTCCTCCGAATAATAAGGCAATTCGCAAAATTGCAGCCTCGTATATTCAGAACCCCCAAGCATTTAATCGCATTGTTGCAAATGGTGAGCGTTATTTATTTTATATAATGGAGGAAGTTGAGCGCCGCGGCATGCCGATGGAAATAGCATTATTACCGATAATAGAAAGCGCTTATGATCCTTTGCTTAAATCAAACAAGCAAGCAGCAGGTTTGTGGCAATTTATACCAGAGACTGGACGAATTATGGGTTTGGAGCAAACTGTTTGGCATGATGACCGGCGTGATATCGTGGCGTCAACACAGGCGGCTCTTGATTACCTTCAATATCTTTATCAAAGATTTGATAATTGGAAATTGGCATTTGCGGCTTATAATTTAGGGGAGGGTGCGGTAAGTAAAATTTTGGCAAAGCACATACACAAAGGAAGGTCCATTAATTTTTATGATGTGAATTTTCCGGTCGAGGTAAAGCATTATATTTACAAGATATTAGCAATGAAGGATATCGTTGTTAATGCTAAAAAATATGGTATGCAGCTACGACCGGTACCGAATCGACCGTATTTTGATACGGTCAAAATCCATGATCACATTGATATTCCACTAGTTGTACGTCTTGCTAATATTTCAGAAATCGAATTCACCGCATTGAATCCAGCCTATAACCGTTACGTTATAAAAGTGAGTGATCAACCTCGTACTTTGTTGATACCTAGAGAAAAGAAAGAAGTATTTGTTAGGAATTTAGAAACTTACCATGATCCTCGTATTTCATGGCAATTCTATCGGGTCAAGAAAGGGGAAAAAATTAGTGAGATTGCTGCCCGACATGAGACTACTGTAAGACAGTTACAAGCAATTAATGGGATTGCCCGAAATAAAAATATTACGCTAGGGCAAAAAATATTGGTGCCTCAAATTGTGGCAGAGAATCGAGCAAATAATTCTTCATGGAAGAAGCGAGTGCAACGTGATCAATCGCTTATTTATGTTGTGCAAAAAGGTGATACCTTGTATGAGCTTGCAAAGCGTTATCGCACAACAGTTGATCAGATTAAACGCTGGAATAATAGCGATGAGAATCTGTCCATAGGGCAGAAACTGGTTATGCTGAGAGGATAGTATTTGCGGTGTGTCGCAAGTAATTTATTTAAGAAATTTGTAAAATTTCTTATTCAATATTTTTAAGAAATTCAATAGCCCAACTAACGCCAAATCCTGTAATTTCGCTGTTAATGGCACCCAAGCCATGTTTGTGGCTACTTGCGGATAAATCCATGTGCAACCATGGTGTGTTGTCTATGAATTGTTTTAAAAAACACGCTGCAAGAATATGGTCGAAATCTCCGTCTAATTCGCATTGTTTGATATCGGCGATATCACTTTCAAGACTCTCCTCATAATCTGCATCCATCGGAAAAACGCAGACACGTTCTCCACTTTTCATTCCTGCGATGACTGCTTTCTGACATAAATCATCTCGGTTGCTGAAAACCCCGCTATACCGAGATCCTATAGCTGTTTTCATGCTGCCCGTTAACGTAGCAAAATCAATAATCAGATCAGGATTTTGTTGACGCGCTAAAGTCAAAGTGTCTGCCAATACCATCCGACCTTCTGCGTCAGTGTGTACGATTTCAATCGACAATCCATTTAATGCCGAAATAATATCGTTTTGCTTATAGGCGCGCGGACCGATATGGTTTTGTGCAATGGCAAGCCAACAATCAATTGTGACAGGTATTTCTGCTCGTGTGGCTGCAAGCAAAATGCCTAATGCAACGGCGGAGCCATTCATATCTTCGTGCATACCTCGCATATGACGAGCTGGTTTTATATTGTGACCACCGGTATCGAAGCAAATACCTTTGCCGACAATGGCAATATTTTTATTTTGGGAATCAGGCTTACAATTATGTTGTAAATGCACAATAGCGGCATCTTCTGTTTCGCTACCTTGCGCCACTGCGACGAAAGCACCAGCTCCCATTTCTTTTAATTTATTAAAATCAAATTCTTGGTACTTCCATCCTTCATTCTCAGCCAGCTTCTTAATTTGCTGTCGATAAGTCTTTGGCATTAATTCGCTTGCAGGAAGGGCAGTGAGTCCTCTTGCTAATAGATTCCCTTCTGCTAATGCACGCTGCAAGGAAAAGTTATTAGCGTCGTGATGGCCATATAGAAACATTTTAGTCAGTGGTTTTCGAATCGGTTTGCTTTTGCGTACCGGCAGTACAGCGCCATTGATCCAAACTGTGTAAACAGCCAGTTCGGCAAAGTTTCTTTTTTGTTGCAACGTGCCATAGACAGCAATATGTATCTCAGCTGGATTTTCTAAAAGCAGTAACTTTATTGCCTTGCGTAAACAGGTCTGTTGCTCGAAAATGGATTTGTTAGTATCAAGCATAACCCAAGCACATAATTCACCATTCTGGAGATCTGCACATACAGGTATTTCGTCAAGATCTGTTAATTGCATATTTCGACGCAATAGTAGTTTATCCAGAGACTCTTCACCGGGAATACTGTATTTCTTGGGTAATTTGTCCAGCTTGGGAAGTACTACGAGAATGTGAGGTGTTTTAATTGATTGATCAATAGGTGATATATTCTGGAAAAGAGATGCCAGCATTGAGAGCTTTCCTGTCAAATATTATTTTCTGTGTAACGATATCGAGAGTCATTGCAAAAAGAGTGATTGCAGATAATGCTGCTATTATATACGTGTTATGTACGCTGTGGCTGGGATAGCCCGTTGCAGATGGATTAAAAAAATCTGAATAGGGAGTTTCAAATAAGAATGCGTCAATATCTCGAATTAATGCAACATGTTATTGATCATGGTTTTCAAAAATCAGATCGAACGGGCATTGGTACATTATCAGTTTTTGGTCATCAAATGCGTTTTGATCTAAATAATGGTTTTCCATTAATAACAACCAAGAAGTGCCATTTAAAGTCAATTGTTCACGAATTGCTATGGTTTATTCAGGGCGATACCAATATACGCTATCTACATGAACACGGTGTTTCGATCTGGGATGAGTGGGCTGATGCAAATGGTGACTTGGGACCTATTTACGGTCATCAATGGCGTTCCTGGACGCGCGCAGATGGGCGCCAAATTGATCAGCTTCAACAAATAATTGAACAGATTGGAAATACACCTGATTCACGGCGCATGTTGGTTTCTTCATGGAATGTAGGTGAATTACACGAAATGCGATTGCCTCCGTGCCATGCTCTTTTTCAATTCTATGTGGCAGATAATAGACTGTCGTGTCAGCTCTACCAGCGAAGCGCGGATATTTTCTTGGGGGTGCCATTTAATATTGCTTCGTACGCATTACTAACGATGATGATTGCGCAAGTTTGTCATCTCGAGTTAGGAGATTTCGTCCATACGTTAGGCGATGCACATCTCTATCTGAATCATTTGGAACAAGCGCGTGAACAGTTATCGCGTGAGCCACGACCATTACCCATTATGAGGTTAAATCCAGAGATACAAAAAATCTTTGATTTTGAATATGAGGATTTTGTTTTGGAGAGCTATGATCCCCATCCCGCAATAAAAGCGCCTGTGGCCGTATGATTTCAACGCGTCTGTCTATTTTGGTTGCCATGGCTAAGAATCGAGTCATTGGCAGGAATAATCAATTACCTTGGCATTTACCGGCTGATCTTAAGCATTTTAAGTTCCTGACGATGGGGCAAATCATTGTGATGGGAAGAAAAACTTATGAGTCGATTGGCAGGTCATTGCCTGGGCGAGAAAATATTATTATTACCCGACAGTTGGGTTATGAAATACCGGGAGCGACTGTAGTGAATTCACTTCAAGATGCCCTATTGATATGCGAAGAAAGCAGTACAATCAGTCGTGAAAGCTTTATTATTGGTGGTGAAAATCTATATCGGCAAACGCTTGGTATTTGTCAAAGAATGTATATTACTGAAATACAGAGTGATTTTGAGGGTGACATATTTTTCCCGGAATTTGATCGTAGTGATTGGGAAGAAATACAGCGGCATAAGCATATTTCCGAGAATGGTGCGCATATCGAGTATCATTTCGTCATTCTCGATCGTAAATAAATCAGGATTCAGGCGTCTGACGGGGTAGATCGTCGATTCTTATAAAAATTAAACGTACAAATACGAATGGTGAAATGGACATCAAATGCCATCTCACCATTTATGAGGATCGTCGTTGTATGTGTGAGTAACTGTAATTGTTTAAATTACTTTCACATCAGGCAAAGGAAATCCATTGAAATTACTTGCATATGCGGTGGTGTAAGCGCCCGCATTCGGTATATAAATGAAATCTCCTTCCTGTATGTTGTTTGGCAACATTAATTCATGCATCAGAATATCGACTGAATCACAGGTCGGGCCTGCAATTGACCATGGAATGTGATTGCCTTTTCGGTCTGTTAGGATTTCATAGCGTAAGCCTTCAGTCATTTCGATGACGCCGCCAAACATGCCGGCATCCCAGTACATCCAACGTTTCCCGTTACGCGTTGCAGTACCTACCACGCGACATACAAAATAAGCAGAATCAGAGACTAAATAACGGCCTGGTTCTGCCATAACGCGGATATTTTCCGGTAAATCCGCAATGGCTTCGTTAATGACCTCGGCGATGATTTCGATTGAGGGAATCGGTTTAACATGCCGTACTGGATAACCTCCACCTACATTCAGTAATCGAGGGTTCAAGCCGACGCGTCGCATTTCAGCAAAGACTTTTTTCGCCCGTTCGATACCCACGCGCCAATTTTGCGGGTTACGGCATTGAGAGCCGACATGAAAGGTAACACCGGCCAAATCTGCTTTGAGTCTCACAGCCTCTTGAATGATTTCATTAATATCGGCAAGGTGTGTGCCAAATTTTCCAGCCAGAGGCCAATCGCTACCAATATTCGGTGTATCGATACGCAAGTACATTTTTGCATCTGGCTTGGTGCTAACTATTTTTTGCAACTCCTCAACACTATCGAGCACGTACCATTCAACTCCTTTCGCAGCAGCATATTCTACGTAAGCTCGGGATTTCATCGGGTTACTATAAAATATTTCAGCAGCCGGTACGCCTAATTTGAGAAGCAGGTCAAGCTCGGCAATAGAGGCGATTTCAAATCCAACGCCTTCCTCGATTAGGGTTTTGAGTACACGTTCATCAGGATTTGCTTTGACAGCATAATGTGGATGAACTCGGGGCATGGCAGCGATGAAACGTCGGGACTTCTGTCGGATAATGTTGCTGTCCACCAGTAAAAAAGGTCGTTGATAACCTTTCTTCAGGGCATCTTTAACGTGTTCAAAATTTAGACTAACTTCAGGATGGGTGTCGAATAGAGCTTCAGATTGATCGTGTTTCTGAAGTGAGGGCGAGAGTTTAGGCATGCGAGTGCTCCTTTAAATAACGCTACGTTTCAGGAATATGAACATTGACTAAATCAGCTGGAGCAATAAAGTTCTTTATACTTCTCATGATGACCTCCTCGGCGATAAGTTTACTGGTGAATAAAATGCACGCATTATAGTCTGCATTGCAAGCAAATCAAGTATTTTTTTCATATTAAAATATTTTTTAGTTGTAAAGAATAAGCTATTATAAACAATATGTTGTATTAAATAAAATTGCTATCGCGTTAGACGGTTGTTTTATAAAAAAGTTTAGATAAATTTTTTGGTTTTCTAATGATTTATTAATGCCATTGTATATTTAAATAACCATCTGTTTTATCACTAAATTTGAAGTGGAATCTATTTTCTCCCCGGCGAATGGTTTTTTGTCGCATAAACGGACTAAAAGGTCCGGCCGCAGAAAATGATTGTTCGATTTTCAATCGCCCGGCGCGTGGTGAAAAAAATTTCAGTACAAATTGCCCCGGGCTTACTTCCTTTAAATGTGGAGCAAAGGGTTTGGCTAATGGTTCGCCGATGAATACGCCTTGGCCCGGCCAAGCAACACTTTTCCAATAAGCCTCAAGCGCAGAAGCACCTAGTGTGTACTGAGACATGGCAACTTCTGGGGAAGGAAATTTTTGTGAAAAACTGCAAGGTTCAACAACGGTTCCATAACTTGCTGTAGCACCGGCTTCCAGCCAGCGCAAACTGCTCATTTGCAGAGAATCAGTCAACATACCACCTGCTGACGTTAAATGATCCGCTAAAGCGCCTGGAAGAAAGTGCAGTGTTTCCAGCATCGGCACTTCTTTCAGACCGGTAAAATAGAAAAGCACATCCTTGCGCTCAGAAATGTAATCACTCGCCAGTATTTGCATAGGAAATATGCTGGCTAATTTGTTTGCAGCTTGTGTAAAGTTAGCTGCACGACTGTTGCGTACTTTATCGGATGTATTCATTAAATAGGCCTGACCTTTAGGAAAGCTATAATCTGAACGTATGCCACGGTCAATCAATGCCTTGATGTATTCGAAGGAAGCCCCGGCTAACATCATTGCAGGACGCAGCTTGTAATCATTATATGGATAAACACTGGATGAATTGAAATAGGGGCTGGGCGCGGTTGATTCACAGGGCTTGGCGCAGTATTTTTTGTCGAAACCAAAAGCCAGAGCGGATGTTAACGACATGCAGCCAACTCGATACGGAGTAGTCCAGGCAACGGCAAATGCTTGCACATGCTCAGGAGTAAGCTGGTCAATAGTTGCCTTTAGTGGTTTGAATTCCTTTGGGGTTATGATGCTACGTTTAGATGAGAAGCGTAGTTTAATGATATTGGTTTCTGGTATTTGTCGAGCGTGCAGATAGTAATTGCCTATTTGCTGGGATAAAGGATCGTTTTCATTAATGATGACAGCGATATCATTGGGTTCCAGTCCTGTCCGCGGCAACGAAATACGATTTTGTGCTTCCACTGGAAAAATTGCGGAAAGAAAAATGAGTATCAATATAACGAAGAACAGTTGGATCAATGTTAAACTTTCTCGCGTCAAATAAAAGCGTTTTTACGCTGATTATAAAAATGCAACTTTAGATCTTCGGCAGCGTCACACCATGCTGCCCTTGATATTTTCCACCTCGATCTTTGTATGAAGTTTCACAGACTTCATCTGACTCAAAAAATATTACTTGTGCGACACCTTCATCAGCATAGATTTTCGCGGGGAGTGGTGTTGTATTAGAGAACTCCAATGTGACATAGCCTTCCCACTCCGGTTCAAAAGGAGTGACGTTAACAATGATGCCGCAGCGAGCGTAGGTTGATTTGCCCAGACAAATGGTTAATACATTGCGCGGAATACGAAAATATTCGACGGTGCGCGCCAGAGCAAAGGAATTGGGTGGAATAATGCATACATCATTTTTGACATCAACAAATGAATTGGAGTCGAAATTCTTCGGATCGACAATCGTTGAGTTGATGTTGGTGAATAATTTAAATTCATCCGAACAGCGGATATCGTATCCATAGCTTGATGTGCCATAGGAAACAATACGTTGATTATCCTTTTGGCGAATCTGGTCGGGTTCGAATGGCTCAATCATGCCATATTCCAGCGCCATGCGGCGTATCCATTTGTCTGATTTAATCGTCATGTTTTAAGTGTTCCTAGTCATTTTCCATGATGATTTTGGTAAACAATTCCGAATGATCTTCGGCGCATTCGGCAACTTTAACGGCAACGCGCCGTGCAATCAAACGGTAGATTCCAGCTATTTCCCCAGCCGGTTCGGCAACGACGCTGGGTTTTCCTGCATCCGTATGTTCGCGGATTTTGATATCGAGTGGCAAAGCACCGAGAAATTCAACATTGTAGTCCCGGCACATTTTTTCGCCTCCGCCAGTGCCGAAAATAGGTTCGGTGTGTCCGCACTGCGAACAGGTATGCGTGCTCATATTTTCGACAATACCCAAAATCGGGATGCCCACTTTCTCAAACATTTTTAGACCTTTGCGAGCATCTAGTAAGGCGATATCTTGCGGCGTAGTGACAATCACCGCGCCGGTTACCGGTATTTTTTGCGCCAGCGTCAATTGAATATCACCTGTACCCGGCGGCAAATCAACAATTAAATAATCCAAGTCTTTCCAGTTGGTGTCGTTCAATAATTGCTGTAAAGCTTGTGTAACCATCGGGCCGCGCCAAACCATCGGGGTCTCGACGTCAATCAGCAAACCGATTGATATCGCCTGAATTCCGTGCGCCTGCATGGGTTCCATGGTTTTGCCATCAAACGATTCCGGATGCCCGGTTATGCCTAGCATTTGAGGTTGTGACGGTCCATAGATATCTGCATCCAAAATACCCACGGACGCGCCTTCCGCTACTAGCGCCAGAGCCAGGTTAACCGCTGTCGCCGACTTCCCGACACCACCCTTGCCGGATGCGACTGCGATGATATTTTTAACGCCGGGAATTAGTTTGACACCGCGTTGCACGCCATGCGGAATAATTTTGCTGTTGACCGTTACCTGGATATTTCCAATTCCGGGTATTGATCGTAAAGCTTCGATGATCTGGCTTTGTACCGTATCTTTAACGCTATTGGCGGGATAACCTAATTCGATGTCAATCGCGACATTGTTTTGATCAATCGCAATCGAATGCAGTGTTTTTGCGGCGATGTAATCTTTACCCGTGGTTGGATCAATAACCTGAGAAAGAATAGTTTGTATTTGTGGTTCAGAAATAGTCACTACAAAACTCCTTAATACTACCGGCTAGCGGTTAACAATTTAATAAAGGGATGGTAACAAATATCGGGAATGGACACACAGTTTGTTACAATTGGCGTTTATTCAATCCGAGCTGTGAATAGCGAATGAGCAAGCGAAAAATTCTGGTTACTTCTGCACTTCCATACGCCAACGGCAGTATCCATTTAGGTCATCTGGTGGAATATATTCAAACTGATATCTGGGTGCGATTTCAGAAAATGCGCGGACATGAGGTCTATTATGTGTGCGCCGATGATACGCATGGTACGCCGATTATGTTGCGCGCGGAAAAAGAAGGCATTACCCCGGAAGCTCTGATCGCGCGCGTTCATTCAGAACATTTGGGAGATTTTAACGGATTTCACATTCAATTTGACAACTATTACAGCACGCACTCAGCGGAAACCCGGCATTTTTCCGAAGACATCTACGCTAAACTAAAAACCGCTGGTTTAATTACTGTGCGTAGTATTGAGCAGCTATACGATCCGGTCAAAAATATGTTCCTGCCGGATCGATTTGTCAAAGGTGAATGCCCGAAGTGCAGCGCCAAAGACCAATACGGCGATTCGTGCGAAGTATGCGGCGCAGCGTATACACCGACTGAACTAAAGAATCCTTATTCTGCAGTATCCGGCGCAAAGCCGATCAGCAAATCCTCCGAACATTACTTCTTTAATTTATCTGATTCGCGTTGCGTTGATTTTTTACGACGCTGGGCTTGTGAGGGCGATCATTTACAGCCCGAAGCTGCCAATAAAATGCGCGAATGGGTTGGTGAAGTGGGGGAGAACAAGCTTTCGGATTGGGATATTTCACGTGATGCCCCCTATTTCGGTTTTGAAATTCCCGATGCGCCCGGTAAATATTTTTATGTCTGGCTTGATGCACCGGTGGGTTACATGGGCAGCTTCAAGAATTTATGCGAACGGGAAAAGATTCAGTTCGATAAGTTTTGGCAACCGCAATCCGAAACGGAACTGTATCACTTCATCGGTAAGGACATTTTATATTTCCATGCCTTATTCTGGCCCGCGATGCTGCAAAATGCTGGATACCGCACACCGACGAAGATCTTCGCGCACGGTTTTCTGACGGTAAATGGTGAAAAAATGAGCAAGTCGCGCGGCACGTTCATCACTGCGGAAAGTTATTTGAGACAGAGTTTGAATCCCGAATGGCTGCGTTACTACTACGCAGCCAAACTGAACAGTACATTGGAAGATATCGACTTGAATCTGGAAGATTTTGTCGCTCGCGTCAACTCTGATTTGGTTGGTAAGTTTATTAACATTGCAAGTCGTTGTGCGGGCTTTATCAGCAAACGATTCGAGGGCGGACTGGTTGATGGTACGCAGTATCAAATTCTGCAGCAGATGGTGAATGAGCGTTTTGCCGCATGGAGACCGGATGTTATTGAACACGCATTTGAAGCACGTGAATATTCTGCCGCCATTCGCCAAATCATGAAATTTGCTGACGAAGCAAACGAAATGATTCACCAACTTGCACCATGGGAAATCGCCAAAAATCCCGATCGTAATGATGATTTGCAACGTACTTGCAGTCTTGGCGTTCAATTGTTTTATTTGCTATCGCGCTACCTGAAACCAATCCTGCCGGCCACTGCGCAACAAATAGAAGCTTTTCTTAATTGCGCACCTTTGACCTGGCCGCAGTTGCGCGACGATCAACCGGTTTCCGATTTATTGCTGCCTGCGGGCCATAAGATCAATACTTACCAGCATTTGATGATACGCATCGATACCAAGCAAATCGATGCATTAATTGCCGCCAACACGCAGAGTTTGGCGCCTACAGTGCAAGATGCACCGATAAAGCATGCGGAGAAGCAACAACATGCAGTTGCGCCGCTTGCCGAAATCATTTCCATCGATGACTTCAGTAAAATTGATTTGCGTATCGCTAAAATTGTCAATGCGGAACACGTGCCAGGCGCGGAAAAATTATTGAAGCTAACGCTCGATATTGGCGGCGAGCAACGTGTGGTTTTTGCCGGTATTAAATCCGCTTACGATCCGCAGCTGCTTAAAGGACGGCTCACCGTGATGGTGGCTAATCTCGCGCCGCGGCAAATGAAATTCGGTTTATCGGAAGGCATGGTGTTGGCTGCAGGCGGAGGTAACCCAGGAGAATTATTCATTTTATCACCTGATACCGGCGCACAACCGGGCATGCGGGTTAAGTAGTTGCATCGTGTATGGATTTGATTACTAAACAAATTAGACAGTTGGAACTTAAATTATTGCAAAGTGATCTGATAGCGCATCCTGGTTTGATCGACGAATTGCTGGCGGAGAGTTTTGAAGAAATTGATAGTAACGGAGAAACTCATACCAGGGATGATGTGATTGACTGGTTGTTGCACAAGGATAAACACATTCAATGGAGCTTCAAGGATTTTCGCATTAAAACATTGACCAACGATGTCGTGCTGGCGGTTTATTCGTTGCACAAACCGGATCAACCGAGCATCGATTACACAGGATCCATCAGAACTTCAATTTGGCAGTACCAGAAAAACCAATGGAAAATGGTTTTTCACCAAGCATCCCGAAGAAGTTAACTTCTCGAACGACAGGAGCAGTCCGTGGAACTCAACGCAGAGCAGCAATTCAACGACATCCAGAGCAATCTCACAACCGTCAAGCAACGTATCGTCGATGCTTGCAAGAAAGCGGGACGTGATCCCGCCAGCGTGCGGCTGCTGCCGGTTACCAAAACCGTGCCTGCTGAAAGGCTACGTATTGCCTACGCCGCAGGTTGCCATGAAATGGGTGAAAACAAAATTCAGGAAGCGCGCGAGAAATCCGAGGTACTAAGCGACTTAAACATCAAATGGGCGGTCATCGGTCACTTGCAAACCAATAAAGCCAAGTATTTGGCCCGCTTTGCTAATGAATTCCAAGCACTTGATAGTCTTAAAGTTGCCGAAGAACTCGACAAACGCTTACAAAATGAGGGACGGTCGATCGATGTTTATGTACAAGTCAACAGTTCCGGCGAGGCCAGTAAATTTGGCCTTTCTCCCGAAGGTGTGCGTGACTTCGTTCAACAACTGCCCAAATATTCGTCATTACGCATTAAAGGATTGATGACGCTGGCGATTTTTTCCTCGGATCATGACCGGGTGCGCGAGTGTTTCGTTAAAATGCGCGAAGTCCAGGCTATGCTGCGCCAGGAGGCGCCGGACGGATTGTCATTTGACGAATTGTCGATGGGCATGTCGGGAGATTATGAATTGGCGATTGAAGAAGGCGCGACTGTAGTACGGGTCGGGCAAGCGATATTCGGCAAGCGGCCGCTGCCTGATAGCCATTATTGGCCCGGGATGGGGTGACGTGAACAGACTCTAGCAGGTCATTGAAAAACTGATTGCATTGCCGCTTCTCACAAAATGGTGTTGATGTTGTGCAGCGGTGTGAGTAACAGCCCCGAAACACCATAAACCATCGGATACCCCATGTGCAGTAGAAGCCAGACATTTGGTCGACCACTGCCTAAGCGCCTCATGTGTAAACCCGCCACAGGCGTTAAGCACATAAAATGTGGCTTGCCTTTGTTGTTTGTCTGTATCGCTGCTACAAATGGCGTTTTACCTGCAGCGCCTCGGCCGCGCTTTCCTTGCTTCTTGCCTCCCAAATATGCATCATCAGTCTCTACGCGCCCATCCAGACAGCGTTGCTCTTCACGCAACAGCATGGTTTGCAACAACTTATGCTTGATCGACCACGCCGTTTGTAACTTACCCCCAACTGGCGCTAAAGTTTCAAAGCACTTACCGCATTCTTGCTTTGCGTCATCAAGTATAGTGCTCGCAATTGAGGAAAACTGATAGTCACGCTCAGGCATTCCCATAGCCTGCGACTATCTTGAAGCAAACAACGCTGACTTCATCGTTCCTCTCTGCCATATCGACGCAAAAAATCATGCAGTGACAGGTCAGCTTAAAACTGGATTTTATTCATCGCCATTGTGTTTTTCTTTGTATCTGTTGTACATTCCTCATAAGTTATAGATATCTCTGAGTAGTGTAACTGATCAGGTGATTCTTTGGTTTTATAGGGGGATCAAAACCCGTGTAACACATTGAAATTAATTATTTGTTCTATTTATAGACTTCTCAATAAAATCAAAATGGTTAAAACATCATTATTGTCCATAGTCATCCCTTGCTACAATGAGGAAGAAGTTATCGATGAGACAATAAAGCAATTAAAAGCTTTTTGCGCTGAACTCATTAATCTCGATGTCGAATTAATTTTTGTCGATGACGGTAGTCGCGATCACACTCGCGAGCTTCTTAAAAGCTATACTGCAAATGATTCTCGAATTAAGTTTATCGGTTTTGCACGTAACTTTGGCCATCAAATCGCAGTGACTGCCGGTATTGATGTAGCTAGTGGTGACGCAGTTGTGCTGATTGATGCCGATCTTCAAGACCCCCCGGAAGTGATTCACGAAATGATTACCAAGTGGCATGAAGGCTATGATGTAGTCTATGGTACACGTATCGAGCGTCCCGATGAATCTATCTTTAAGTTGGTGACCGCGCATGGCTTTTATCGTCTGTTGAATTGGCTCTCCGATACGCCAATACCTCTTGATACAGGTGATTTTAGATTGATGAGCCGAGCTGTTGCCGACACACTTCGAGCCATGCCGGAACAGGGGAGGTTTTTGCGTGGCATGGTAAGCTGGGTTGGTTTCAAACAGATTGCGCTACCTTACAAACGCGCCAAGCGATTTGCGGGTGAAACTAAATATTCGTTAAGGAAAATGCTTCATTTTGCTTCTGATGGAATTTTGTCATTCTCAACGAAGCCCTTGCAAATATCAATTGGATTAGGGTTATTCTCAGCGGGCCTTGCATTTTTAGGTATCCTATATGCTTTTACCGTTCGTATTTTTACCAATGCCTGGGTAGAGGGCTGGGCTGCATTGATGATTGCGATTCTTTTTATCGGTGGTGTACAACTCATTACTGTAGGCATTTTGGGTGAATATGTTGGTCGAATATATACCGAAATAAAGCAACGTCCTCTTTATATTATTTCAGAATATCAAGGCTTTGAAAAAGATGCTTTTAAGAAAAATCGTAGCCCAGTGATTCAGCATCGTTGACCTCGATGAAACCTGCTTCTGATGAGATTCTGCGTTACGCGACGGCAGGAATCATTAATACACTGGTTGGTTATGGCGTTTTTCTGTTAGCGTTGCGCTGGGTTGGCCTCAGCCCAGAACTATCTAATGCTATCGGATACGGTATTGGATTGTGCGTTGCTTTCACGCTAAATTGTTTATTTGTTTTCAAGAATGCGCAGCTATCTCTTGGAGCTGGTATCCGGTTCGCAATTGGTTTCGTTTTTGCTTTTGCGCTAAATCAGGCGATGCTATTTTATATGATGAGTGGATTCAAAGTCATTCCTGAGATAGCTCAGATTTTTGCAATGGCCACCTATACCTTGATTTTTTATCTGATAAATAAATACTTGGTTTGGAATTAACAGAAAGTTATATCCACTGGTTTGTACGTAAACAAGATTCCCGATGATGAAGAACATTTTATTTGATCAAGCACGATCAACCACTTTGCACTATCTAGATCGCTTACCGTCATTTATTAATCCACATACCACCCGTAATCTTGCGGCGATATTGTCGCTCATTCTATTATTTAGCGCTTATTACTTGCTGCCAGGCCTGAAAGTATTTGGACTTGATGAGGTTCATTATTATCCCAGTTTAAAATTTAAGCTAGTGGAAGAAGGTAGGTGGATAAATTTCATGCTGCACCATTGGTTACGGCAGATGCCACTAGTGACATACTCCCTGCTGTTCCTTTTTTGTTCGTGGGTAATACTATTTCGTATAGCAAGCAATTTTTCTCAAGACTCTCGATACGCGGTAATAATCGCATCCGTCTTGCTGATGGCCCCTTCTTTTGTACACCAAAGCCTTTGGCCAGCAACCCATTTCCCTACAGTCATCACGTTACTAATTTTGACTTGGCTGGCTGAAAGAGGAGTTTCCCATCGGGTAATCTATTTGCTGGGTGGTATTTTGTTATTTGGCATGATGCAGAATTATTACTTTATACTTCCTTTGCTTTTTTTGAGGAGGCTTGCTTCAGAGAACCAAGATATCGGAAAAATTGGAACATATTTATTCAGCCATTTCTTTTATTGGATTTTGGGTTCAATTGTAGGCTTTGTTCTAGCACTTGTTGCAATTTTCATTATTACAGGCCAGGTCGGAATTGCTCCAGCGGAATGGCGGCAAGCTATGCCTGTTCAGGATTTTCAGGGTCTCATTCGGAATGTGTTCTTTGTTATTCAGTGCCTCAAAGCTGAAGTTCTTCTGCTTCTCATGGATGGTACTAACAACAATCCCGTTTATCTCCTTGGATTGATGCTGCTCCTTGCTTTTCGTTTCCAATTCTGGCGTTCTGGCCTTCCTAAAGTCATCATTCTTTTAGCTGTAAGCATTTCTTTTTTTGTTTTTTCTATACCGCTGGCAGCGGCTATTGCTACTCGAAGCTTGGTGGCCCTGTCATCGGCGATGATTATTTTGCTGCTCGTATCAAGTCAGTTACGCCATAGAACTTATTGGTTGAGTGTCTTTTTGCTGCTATGGATGGGGAGTAATTTTTCGATCAATGCGCATTCGTATTTAAATGCGCATAAGACTGAAACAGAATTTATTTTGCAAAAAATTGTAAATGTGTTGCCCCAGCATCCTTCAAATTACAATGCATTGGCTATCTTTGGCAAGGTAGATGAAAAATATAAAGAAGCGAAGCTATTTAATGACGGGCCGTTTACGCGACCGATTGTTCTGGCTGCGGGTTTTGACAGTTTTTGGGAATGTAGAATGAGTGTTCCTAAGGAATGCGACGCACTCGGAGAAAAACTTAATATTTCATCGATAACCGCAAATAAAGCTGTTAAATTTGTTGGTATCAGTGAGGGCATTGCTGTAATTCTTCTTGGTAGCGAATAATTATCAGGATCAAATGTAATGGCAGCATAGATGATCAAAATAACTGTTTCAAGAAACGACAATACCGATTGACGATTATACCTCACTGCTGCCCCATTAATTTTCACAGCAAGGCCATCTTATTATTGTTGGGAGGATCACCTCGCATTAGAGCCATTAGATTACGTTATTTCAAATAAATCTCTTCGAGGCTCTTTATTGAAATTTTCTAATGTAAATCTGGGATCAATAGAACTATTGATTTATGATGAAGATTTATCCACAGACTGATACAGTTTACGGTGTTCTTCATTACAAAAAAATTGCTTTTTATCTTCGATTGCCTCATCCCGCGGTACAAGCAAGTTGCAGTGTGCGCACGGAACGAGTTCACCGGAATCGGAAGCTATAATTTTGTTATCCGATGTGGAGGACTGTTGTTTTGTTTTAGCCTCGTTCTTCTGTGATTCTTCAGTGGTATCAGTCCAGCTGGCTTGTTGATAATCTTGCCCCGATTCGTTATTTTTGAATCGAAGCGGTTCACCCAGGAAAATGTCTTTATAACTAACATAAATGGAAGTAAAAATGGTAGGGATCAAAATCACGAGTCCCACACCGTAAGGCATTATGCTGAGAATGGTAAGAAGGATGAGTGTAATGCCATACAATTGGAAAGGTATAAAGTTTCTTAGGCAAGCAAAAAAGCTTCTTTGCATGGCAACAATGGGTGGAATATTATGAAAAATCACCAATAGTGGAGAAAACCAGGATGCCATCATGAGTGGAATGGAAAGTACCAGCGTAAGCAGTGATGCTGTTAACATATTGCTCATGACGCCCATCAGTTCGCTTTCATCGACTCGCTTTCCGTATAGCAGCATGTCTGTCATTTGGGAACCTCCGACTAGGATGACTAAGCCAATAATCAGAATTTGCCCGATCAGATAGATACCGCCAATAGTGATTAATGGCACCGGATTGGTTTTGAAAGCCATAAATAAATGCGATATATCCAGCGGTTTGCCTTGTTGTTCCATGTCCTTGCAGCCTATCATGATACCGGCTAGAAAGACGGGTGAAATCAAGGTAAAAATAAATTTTCCCAGTAATGGTACTAATGACATGCTGATAGCGATCAACATCAAGGTAAAGCACACAAATACCCAAGCCAGTGGCGCTTTGCGGAATAGGTAGAAGCCACTTAAGATCCACTGCAATCCTTGTTTTGCGTTAACTTGATGAATTTCCATTAATGTTTCTCCAGTTGAATTCGATGAATAGGTTAAATGATGATTTATAGCCAGAGCTGCCGCAGTCTTATTGGATCCGAAGCATGATTTTCCAATATCTCCCGGAAATGCTCCGGGTCTTTGGCATGCGTTAATTCTCCTGGACGCGGCAAATGATAGTCGTATAGCCGGGAAACCCAGAAACGCAATGCACCTGCGCGCAGCATGACAGGCCAAGCATCGTGTTCGGCTGCGGTGAGCGGGCGAATATCATGATAGGCTTTCAGCAGAGAAAGTGTACAAGTTTCATCCAGTGCTTTCTTTTCAGTCATGCACCAGTCATTTACAGTAATGGCCACGTCGTATAAAAAAGCATCATTGCAGGCAAAATAAAAATCGATGACGCCGCCTATTACATGATCGGTAAACAAAATATTATCGCGAAATAAATCGGCATGGATAATCCCATTGGGTAATGGGATCTTTTGTTGCGTTAATTGGAAATCCAGTTCAGTCTTGAGTAAATGGTTTTCTGCATCAGATAAAAAAGGCTCGATTTCGGGCGTTCTGGCTTGCCACCATGTTAGTCCGCGCGGATTATTCATTTTTCCGTGGTAGGAACCTCCTGCCACATGCATTCTGGCTAGAACATTGCCGACTTCCGCGCACTGCACGGCGGTTGGATGAGTCACTGACTGCCCGGGTAAACATGTGACAATTGTTGCTGGCTTGCCGTTCAGTTCACCTAGTAATTCTCGATCCAGTCGCGGGATTGGTGCCGGGCATGGTATTTTATGCTGCGACAAATGCGCCATCAGATTGAGATAGTACGGTAGCTCATCACTGGTAAGTTTTTCAAACAGGGTTAAAACAAACTTGCCTTGCGTGGTGGTGACCCAGTAATTGGTATTCTCAATACCCGATGTGATGCCTTGCAAGTGGATGAGTTTTCCAAGTGCATAATCTTGTAACCAAATCGTGAGCTGGTTATCGGTAACAGGTGTGAAAACAGACATGAATTAGCGAAAGATAAAAGCAGGACAGTGGAAATAAGGAGCATTCATAGCATTATAGATACCGGCGTACTAATTATCATCAGAATCTTAATATTTCCCACATCGGCGGATTAACGTCAATACCGGCTTCACCTGCGTGGTCATGGTGGCTCCTGATAGGATTCTTTTTTAAGTAATAAGGTGGGCCGATACGCGGAATCACTTTGATCATCAGAAGCTCGCCGTTAACACGGTGCTCCTCAATAGTATCTTGGCCGCGCTTAATAATGGTAACTTCAGTTTCCAATTCAGGGTCTATCGGAATCTCAGGTAATGGTGGATAGTCGGCTTCAGGGGGCAGCTCAGGAACCTCGGGTAGAGGTATGAGGTTATCGGGGTGTTTGGTTTTTTTCGATTGCTGCGAATGCTCAGATTCTGCTATGACAGGCAGTATTAAGCAGAGTGATACAATCAAAATAAGTCGGTACAGGTACATGGGTGATTCCCGGCGGGTCAGGTTTTTTGTATTCTACCTAAAATCGCTGATGAGAGTTATAAATTGAGTTGAATTTCTCGTTCAGCAGCGGAGGGTTCAAATCCACTGGTTTCATAATACTGGAAAATTGCATTGACAACTTGTTCTGGTTCATCAATAACTTGGATAAGATTCATGTCGTCAGTTGAAATAAAACCTTCTGCAATCAACGTGTGTCGGAACCAATCGAGCAAGCCGAGCCAGAATTCTGAATAAACAAGGATAATAGGCATTTTCCGGGTTTTCTCCGTTTGCACCAGGGTTAACGCTTCCATGAGCTCATCGAGTGTTCCGAAGCCACCGGGGAGCACGACGTAAGCGGTGGCAAATTTAACAAACATATATTTGCGGGCAAAAAAATGCTGGAAAGTCTGGCTGATATCCTGAAAAGCGTTACGATGTTGTTCGTGTGGTAATTGGATGTTTAAGCCGATACTGGGTGATTTCCCGTAATAAGCTCCTTTATTTGCGGCTTCCATGATGCCTGGGCCACCCCCGGAAATTACCGCAAAGCCGGCATCAGAAAGTTGTTTAGCAATTTGCTCGGCTAATTTATAGTGTGGGTTGTTGGGATGGGTGCGCGCACTGCCAAAAATACTGACGGCGGGTTGAATGGTGTCAAGTCGTTCTGTTCCTTCCACAAATTCTGCCATAATTCCAAATAGGCGCCATGACTCTTTGGCTGACCAGGGTTTATCCACAGACAAGAGCGCGGTCGGTTTAGGTTTATCTTGTAAGCTCATAGGAAACTTGTAAATGAAAACAGTGTTGCTGGTTGATGGTTCATCTTATTTATACCGGGCTTATCATGCATTGCCTGACTTACGCAATCGTAATAATGAACCAACGGGCGCTATTCATGGCGTGCTCAATATGCTGCGACGTTTGCACAAGGATTACCAGGCGGATTATAGCGCGTGTGTGTTTGATGCAAAAGGTAAAACTTTCCGGGACAAGATCTATCCCGAGTATAAAGCGCATAGACCGCCTATGCCTTTGGATCTGGCTGCCCAGATTGAGCCCTTGCATGCCTGTATTCGTGCCATGGGCTGGCCGATGTTGATTATCGACGGAGTGGAGGCGGATGATGTTATTGGTACCTTGACGAAGCAGGCGATTGAAGCTGATATGCGTTGCATCATCTCGACCGGAGATAAAGATATTGCGCAATTGGTGAATCCGCATGTTTCATTGATCAATACGATGAATAACGAAGTATTGGATCAAGCGAATGTGCTAGCCAAGTTTGGCGTGCCATCGGAACGCATGTTAGATTACCTGATGCTGGTAGGCGATACGTCTGACAATGTTCCAGGCGTGCACAAAGTAGGACCCAAAACGGCTGTCAAATGGTTAACGCAATATGGATCATTAGATAACATTATTGTGCATGCCGATGAGATAAAAGGAACGGTAGGTGACAATTTACGCAATGCATTGGATTGGTTCGATACCGCACGACAATTAATTACCATCAAATGTGATGTAGATCTGCCGGTAAAAATTACGGATCTAGCGTTGCAACCTCAGGACACGGAGCAATTGGCTCGACTTTACGAGCAGTTGGATATGAGGGCATCGCTGCGCGAATTACGCCAGCAGGCGATTACTACAAATTCCAATCAATCGGGATTAGCCCATATGAGCGAAAGCCAAGCAGCAGCGGGTGATGATGGAAACGATAAAGCCGTTATTTGTCAGTCAGGAACTTATCACACGATCTATACGGATGCGGAATTGGATGATTGGTTAACGCGATTGGATGCTGCGCAGCTGGTATCGGTAGATACTGAAACAACCAGTTTGAATCCAATGCAGGCAAAACTGGTGGGTATTTCGTTTTGCATTGAAAGTCACCACGCAGCTTATCTTCCGTTGATGCATATTTATCCGGGGGTGTCGCAGCAACTTTCGTTTGATGGCGCATTAAATAAACTGAAGCCGTGGCTGGAAAATGCGACAAAACCCAAATTGGGGCAGAATCTAAAATACGACAAACATGTTTTCGCCAATCATGGTATTCAGTTGAATGGTATTGCTCACGATACGTTGTTGCAATCTTATGTGCTGGAATCTCATCGTCCACATAATATGGATAGTTTGGCGCTGCGTCATCTTGAAGTTAAAACTATCAGTTACGACGACGTCACCGGGAAAGGCGTCAAGCGCATCGGGTTTGACGAGGTGGAGATTGAAACCGCCACGCAGTATGCTGCCGAAGATGCGGATGTCACGTTGCGTCTGCATCAGATGCTATATCCTAGCATCCAAAGTAACGAGCAATTGAATCACATCTATCGTGAAATCGAAATGCCGATTCTAAATGTGTTATTTGAAATTGAGCGGAATGGTGTTTTATTGGACTATAAACTGCTGCAAAAGCAGAGTCACGAACTGGGTGAGAAATTACATGCGCTAGAACAACAAGCGTATATTATTTCAGGGCAGCCGTTCAATTTGAATTCGCCTAAGCAAATACAGGAAATTTTGTTTAACCAGCTTAAATTACCTGTTGTCAAAAAAACACCTACTGGCGTCCCTTCTACTGATGAAGATGTATTGCAACAACTTGCATTGGATTATCCATTGCCGAAGCTATTACTTAATTATCGTAGCCTGGCTAAATTGAAATCGACGTATACGGACAAATTGCCGCTGATGATAGATCAAAATACCGGGCGGGTGCATACTAATTATTCCCAAGCCGTCGCTGTGACCGGTCGCCTGGCCAGCTCGGATCCTAATCTGCAGAATATTCCGGTGCGTACCAGCGAGGGCCGTAGAATTCGTGAAGCGTTCATTGCTCCGGCAGGACACCAGATTATTTCCGCTGATTACTCCCAAATAGAATTACGCATCATGGCACATATTTCCCAAGACGAAGGCTTGTTAAAAGCATTTGCGGCGGGAGAAGATATCCATAGCGCAACAGCTGCAGAAATTCTGGGAATACCGCTGAATCAGGTTGATCAAGAGCAGCGCCGCTACGCTAAGGTGATTAATTTTGGCTTGATTTATGGGATGTCTGAATTTGGTTTGGCGACGCAATTGGGTATTGAGCGCAGTGCTGCTCGTGCTTATATGGAGCGTTATTTTGCTCGGTATCCGAGAGTGGAAGGCTATATGCAGCAGATCCGTGAGAAAGCCAGGCGGTTGGGCTATGTTGAAACTGTATTGGGACGCCGACTATGGTTGCCCGAGATTAACAATGCCAACGGCAATCGGCGGCAAGGGGCGGAGCGGGCTGCCATTAATGCGCCCATGCAGGGAACCGCCGCCGATATTATCAAGCTGGCAATGGTCGCGGTAAGCAATTGGCTACACAAGAAGAAATTACGCAGTAAATTGATTATGCAAGTACACGATGAACTGGTTCTGGAAGTTCCAAATGATGAGGTTGCATTAATGAAATCTAGCTTGGCGGAATATATGGGCAATGTCTTGCAGCTTGATGTTCCATTAGTGATCGAGATTGGAGTCGGAGACAATTGGGAACAGGCGCATTAAGTTATATATATGCTTGTAAAATGTGCAGGTATTTAATCGCGTGTTTCAATTTGCGTTAACGGCTCAGCGGGCGCATCGATGATTTGCCTGGTTTTTCTTCTGGGTTGTTTAGGAGTAATGATTTCTTCGGCTACCATTTCAACTTTCTCGGGTGGTGTTTCTATCATGACGAGACCACTTTTCGTAAAATCTGGAAGCTCTCTAGTCACACTGGGCTCAGGTTGTTGATGTGCAACTGGTGGTTCATCCAAGCGATTATTATTGCTGGTCGTTTCAGATTCGTCAGTAGGGGGTTTTGCAACTGCTTTTCTCACAGATTGCTTCTTAGCGGGTTCAATTACCGGAGGCTCGCTGATCGGGTCTGATGATGCCTCAATATTTGGCGCAGGATCTGTTGAGTAAGCCTCATGAGTCGATGTATTATCCGGAGATGCCTGATCTTCAATCAAAGTCTTAGTGCGTGCAGATTGATCGCGATTTTTATTTCCGCGATGTCGACGTGTACGTTTACGCTCCCCAGTTTTTATATCTGCGCTGTCATGGTTTTCTTTTTCACTAATGAGAGCACTGTCTGACAGTGATTTTTCTTCAAGATCTGAGTCAGATTGTTGAGAAGGTTTGTTGCTGACACTTGTTCGCTCTGCAGAGCGTTCAAGTGGATAGTCATGTTCCGCTGGGATAGCATACTCTGCTGGCGTTGCAGCGATACTAGAATCTATCGACTCGATTGGTTTAGATCGCTTGTGCACAGAGGCATCTTTATTGCGCTCATTGCGGTTTCTTCCGCGTCGCCCTCTCGAGCGAGTGCGTTCTTGAGACGACTTGTTTTTATCAGCGTCAGTCTGTTGTTTTTTTTCAAGATCGGTTTTGGTTTCTTCGTTTTTGATGGGTTTAAACCAACCGAAGAATTTATCCAGCAGCGAAGTGTCGCGTGATTTATCTTCGCGCAAGGGCGCGGGCAAGGCAGGTGTGATACCTTGAACAGCTGCTTGCGGACGGGCAGGTTTATTTTTTTGTTCGGAAATTACTAGGTTGTTATCTTCAGTATTTTTCTCCACCATTTTATAACTCACTACCATTTCATTTGACTTGATGTCCTCTTGGCGTAAGCGAGTTATATTATAGTTAGGCGTTTCGATATGAATGTTTGGGATCAGAATAATATTGATCCTTTGACGTATTTCTATATCATAAATTTCTGCGCGTTTTTCGTTCAGTAAGAAAGTAGCTACATCAACCGGTAGTTGGACATGTAACGCATTGGTATTTTCTTTCATCGCCTCTTCTTGGATGATTCTCAGTATATGCAGCGCGGAAGAATCAGTTCCACGAATGAATCCAGTGCCTTGGCACCGCGTACATGGAATGTAATTACTTTCGCCTAACGAAGGGCGTAAGCGTTGGCGAGATAATTCCAGCAATCCAAAACGGGAGATTTTTCCAACCTGAATACGTGCGCGGTCTTGCCGCAATGCTTCGTGCAATCGTGCTTCAACTTCACGTTGATTACGCTGTACATCCATATCGATAAAATCGATAACAATTAATCCACCTAAATCCCGTAATCGCAATTGGCGAGCAATTTCATCGGCTGCTTCGAGATTGGTATTGAGCGCGGTATGCTCGATATCCAAGCCGCGGATTGCGCGCGCTGAATTAACATCAACGGAAACCAATGCTTCAGTGTGGTCGATAACAATCGCACCGCCTGAAGGAAGAGAAACCTGCCTGGAGTAAGCTGTTTCTATCTGATGTTCAATTTGGAAGCGTGAAAATAATGGTACATCATCGTGATAAAATTTAAGCCGATCCACATTCGCTGGCATAACGTGTGCCATAAATTGGCTGGCTTGTTCATAAATATCACGGCTGTCAATTAGAATTTCACCAATCTCTTGGCTAAAATAATCACGAATTGCGCGGATGACTAAGCTGCTTTCCTGATAAATCAGGAAAACGCCATCTTGATTGTTGGCAGCTTCTTCAATGGCATACCAAAGTTGTGTCAGGTAATTCAAGTCCCATTGTAGTTCTTCCCCGCTGCGGCCGATTCCAGCAGTTCTGGCGATAATGCTCATGCCTGTAGGAATTTCAAGTTTTGCTATGACTTCGCGCAAATCATTGCGCTCTTCGCCTGTGATGCGCCGCGACACGCCACCACTATTGGAATTATTGGGTATCAAGACCAAATACCGGCCAGCCAGAGAAATATAAGTGGTTAATGCAGCCCCTTTATTTCCACGTTCATCTTTGTCAACTTGAACGATTAGTTCTTGTCCTTCTTGTAGAAGATCTTGGATTCGCGCATTGGGCGTGCTACTTTCAGCAAAACACGAGGAGGCAATTTCTTTAAATGGCAGGAAGCCGTGTCGCTCACAGCCATAATCAACAAACGCGGCTTCCAGACTTGGTTCTATGCGTGTTATAACAGCTTTATAGATATTACTTTTGCGTTGTTCTTTACTTACAGATTCTATATCGAGGTCAACCAGCGTTTGACCGTTTACTATCGCAACACGCAACTCTTCAGGCTGTGTTGCATTAAATAACATTCGTTTCATTTACAAACCTTACGTGTTTTATTTATCCATACACTATCCACAATTTGTCGAGTGGATAGATTTTTTCGGTATACGTAGTTGTAATGACGAGGCTTAGGTTTATTGCTTGTATAACAGAAAATATTTATCAATTAGGTATTTCTTTTTTATTAATTTATTTAATATGTAATATGCTGATTTGCTTTGTAAAAATATTTTATAGTTATAATTTTAAGCGCAACAACAATTATGAGTACTTCGCAAGTTGTTTAAGGTATCAGATTTTACATAAAGTTCCAAATATTGCTTTGTTTAAAGTAAATTTTTAGTTAATCTAAAAGCAAACGGATTCGATTGAATACTGAGTGAATTCAAGATTCGTATTTTGTCACAAATGCTTTAATCTCTTTTGGGTTTTATTCCTCCCCGCTTGCAGCGGGATGCTTTATTTTTTACAGAAAGAGTTTAAGAAAGGACGGATTCAAGGAATAAGTAGTCGCCTTATGATTCTCCTTCCCCCGCGCTTATAATAATATTATATCCGGTATTTCATTAAATCAAATACATATTAATAAAATGCAATCTATTACATTAATAACCAAAGAGTGCGTTCAAGAAGATGGGAATGATCAGCGGATTGATAATTTTTTATTCAAACGATTTAGGACGGTACCCAAAAATCATTTGTATCAATTGATAAGAAGCGGTCAAGTGCGCGTTAACGGAAAGCGAATAAATGCAAGCTATCGCTTGCAATTAGGCGATATGGTGCGAATTCCGCCAGTTAAGATAGAAACAAAAGATGCTTTCAATCGAACTGCAATTACTCGTGCAAATTTTTTCTCTTTTACTACTTTATATGAAGATGATGCGGTGCTGGTTATTGACAAGCCAAGCGGGATGGCTGTTCATGGCGGAAGTAACATCAGCTTTGGCGTGATCGAGCAACTACGTGCGCAAAATCCATCATGGAAATTTCTAGAACTGGTGCATCGTTTAGATCGGGAAACTTCGGGTGTATTGTTACTGGCAAAGAAACGCAACGCATTGGTCGAATTACATCGACAAATCCGCGAAGGCTTAGTGGAGAAACACTATCTGGTTTTGGTCAAAGGTAAATGGCAAAACGCGAAGCAGCATGTAAAGCTGGCGCTTGACAAATATGTAACAGCAAGTGGTGAGCGGCGCGTGGCGATAGCCAGCAATGCTCACCCTAGCAGCAAACCGATGTCTGCTCACTCGATATTTAAGCTAGATAAATCTTGGGGCGATTTCAGTTTATTAGATGCAGAAATAAAAACGGGACGCACACATCAAATTCGTGTTCATCTCGCGTATATAGGTTTTCCTATCCTTGGGGATGATAAATATGGTAATTTTGAGGTCAACAAGCAGCTCGCTAAAGCTGAAATTGGTGGGAGAAGCAAGCTGACGCGTATGTTTTTGCATGCTCATTCGCTACAAATCACACATCCCGTCTCAGGACAACGTATTAATCTACATTCGCCTTTATCCAGTGATTTGCAGAAATTTATTGACGGTCTGGATAAGCTTTAACTGCTTAGTTTATGTTCTTATGAAGTTGCGATGATACAATGTGCAATTAGTCAGGATTGGTGGCGACCTGTTCGGTTTTAAACATGGTTTGCAAGACTTCCCAGACATTTTCTGCAATTTTTTTCTGTGCGACTTCGGTCGGATGTATTCCATCAGCTTGGAAGAATTCGTGTTTATCGCCAAAGCCAGCCAGTAGAAATGGAATTAAGTTGACTTGATAATTTTCAGCCAGTTGCGGAAAAATGGCTTGGAACTTTTGTGTATACGTCCTGCCATAATTGGGTGGCAACTGCATGCCGGCAAGCAAAACCAGTGCATTGTTTTGTTGGCATTCTTCTATAATGGCAGCCAGATTTTCATAAATGGATTTAATTGACGCACCGCGCAGACCGTCATTTCCGCCAAGTTCCAGAATCACAATCTCGGGGCGATGTATTTCAAGTGCTTGTCGAATTCGATTGCGTCCTCCCAGTGCCGTTTCGCCGCTGATACTTGCATTGATAATGTGATAGTCAGCATATTTTGACTGTAGTTGTTGTTCCAGCAACGTAACCCAGCCCGCTTCGGTCGGCATGCCATAATTGGCGGACAGGCTATCGCCAAAGACCATTATAGTTTTGGTCAGTGCGACTGCCGGAGCGCTGATAGTAAAAACAAAAATCAGAATAATCAGGAAATTTTTTTTCATGTTAGATAATCGTGTTGATCAACCCATTCTTTGGACTCATGCATTGACCAAACAGGTCAATACTGGCGATACACAACTTACAATATTGCAAGATATCGATTTGCAAGTAAACGCCGGTGAAGCTGTTGCAATTATAGGTGCATCTGGTTCGGGAAAGTCTACTTTATTAGGTTTACTGGCAGGATTGGATTTGCCAACTGCAGGGAAAGTTCATCTGGATGCGGTTGATATTTTTACGTTGGATGAAGATAGTCGCGCGGCTTTGCGCGGAAAAGTGCTAGGTTTTGTATTTCAATCCTTTCAATTATTACCAGCGTTAACGGCGCTTGAGAATGTGATGTTGCCTTTGGAACTTTCTCAACAGAATAAAGATGCCGGAACGATAGCACGGAGACTGTTGGAGCGCGTAGGGTTGGCCAAACGCCTGGATCATTATCCAAAACAATTGTCCGGAGGAGAGCAGCAGCGAGTTGCCATCGCACGTGCGTTTGCCACGGATCCTAAGTTATTGTTGGCCGATGAACCCACTGGAAATCTTGACTCGGCTACCGGTATACAGATCATTGATCTCATGTTTGAACTCAATCGTGAGCATGGTACGACATTGGTCCTGGTTACTCACGATGAAGCGTTGTCGCAGCGCTGCTCGCGCCAGATTCGTTTGGCGGATGGTAAATTGGTACAGTAGTTGCAGAAGCTTGGCATTATTGTTATTCATCCTATCTTTTCAGCACGTTGATAATTTTTTCTATGAGCCACTTTAAATTGTCTTTCCGTATGTTATGCCGAGACTGGCGTGCAGGTGAACTTAATGTTCTGGTGTTGGCATTGATTATTGCAGTTAGCGGTATGACCACGGTAGGTTTTTTTGCCGAGCGGGTAGAATTAGCCCTCACGCGTGAGAGCAATCAATTATTGGGCGCCGATTTATTGGTTATTTCGAGCCGGCCTTTGCCGGAGATCTATGCTGAAGAGGCCGGTCGATTGGGTTTAGCCATATCATCGTTAACTAAGTTTCCCAGTATGATCTCTGATGGTGAGAATAATTTACTCACGGAAATAAAAGCAGTAACTGAGGGATATCCATTACGTGGACGCATACATCTGGCTAGTCGGTCGTCAATGTTGCGTACTAAACAGCCAGAAATTACGACAGCAAACACAATTCCGCAACCGGGTACTATCTGGGTAGATGAAAAAGTCATGGCGCGACTCGATCTTAAAGCAAACGATATGGTCGATGTCGGAGCTGCCCAGCTAACTGTAACCGAGCTGGTTGTGCGTGAACCCGATCACTCGGTAGGGTTTATCAACATGGGCGCACGCGCCATGATCAACGCATCTGATTTATCAGAGACGGACTTGATTCAGGAAGGCAGTCGTGTTTCATATCAGTTGTTGGTAGCCGGTGAAGTAAAAATGGTGCAACAGTTCCGCGATTGGTTAAAACCTCAACTGACAAAGGCACAAAGAGTGGAAGGCATTCGCGATGCGCGTCCTGAGATTAAAGCCGCGTTGGAGCGTGCGGAAAAATTCTTAAGTCTAGCTGCATTGGCCAGTGTGGTTTTGGCGGCGGCAGCGATTGCATTGGCGGTGCGCCGGTTTACTCAGCGTCATTTGGATGGATGTGCAGTAATGCGTAGCCTAGGGGCCAGTCAGCGGCAACTGTTTTATCTTTATGGGCATTACTTTATTACCTTGGGTGTTATTGCCAGCACAATCGCCTGTTTAATAGGTTTTGCCGCACAGCAAATTCTGGCATCTTGGCTGATCGGTATCGTGGACACAGCCTTGCCTTGGCCAAGTTGGTTACCCGCGTTGCAAGGATTGCTGGTTGGCTTAGTGTTATTAGTGGGCTTTGCATTGCCGCCGGTGCTGAACTTGCGTAGCGTTCCGGCGTTGCGCGTGTTGCGTAGAGACATCGGTTTGTCCAATGCACATAGTTTGGCAGGTTATTTATTGGGATTAGTAACTTTATCGTTGTTGTTTATTTGGAAGGCGCAAGATATTAAGCTGGGGCTTTATATTGTGACGGGATTTGTTTCAGCGATTGTCATTTTTGGTTGCTTGGGTTGGTTGCTGATCAAAGTGCTTTCAGGTTTGCGTCATCAAGCTGGTGGCGCTTGGCGTTATGGTTTGGCCAGTATTCACCGTCGTGCGATTTCCAGCATATTGCAGGCCGTGGCTTTGGGGCTGGGGTTAATGTCATTGCTCGTGCTGACTTTGATTCAGAATGATCTGATTGACGATTGGCACGCTAGCTTACCTCCCGATGCGCCCAATCATTTCCTGGTGAACATACAAGCGGATGAAGTGCAATCGCTGCAAGAATTTTTTCAGCAATATGAGATAGAACCGCCGCCGATGTATCCGATGGTCAAGGGGCGATTGATCAAGATTAATGGTAAAAATATATCCCCGAAAAATTATGGGGATGATCCGCATGCTGAGAGGCATATTCGGCGTGAATTCAATTTAACTTGGGCAAGTGAACTTTCGTCGGATAATCAGATTGTTCAAGGGGCCTGGTGGAATGCCGACACCCATGAAGCCGAACTGTCGATTGAAGAAGGCATAGCCAAGACCATACGCGTTAAGCTGGGTGATGAACTGACTTATGATATTGCTGGCAGTCACTTTACAGCGAAGATCACCAGCGTGAGAAAAGTGGATTGGGATACTTTCCGGGCTAATTTCTTTGTTGTGGTGCCTCCAGGTCAGCTGGATAACTATCCCGCGAGCTTTGTCACCAGCTTTTATGTGCCGCCAGCAGAAATTGCCATGGTTCACGAGCTTGTCAGAACATTTCCGAGCATTCTGGTCGTCGATGTTGCCGTGGTTATCAATCAGGTGCAGCAAATGATTCAACAAGTGTCTCAAGCGGTTGAGTTTGTTTTCTTATTCACCTTGTTGGCAGGATTTGCTGTACTGTACGCGGCGATTGCCGCGACACAAGATGAGCGTATTTACGAAGCGGCTATTTTCAGGGCGCTGGGTGCCAGGCGAGAGCAATTGTCGCGCGCCTGGGCGGCCGAGTTTGCGATTCTGGGTGGATTGGCCGGATTATTTGCATCTGCTGGCGCCAGCGCGCTTGCTTATGTCATTAGCAAGCATGTTTTGCATTTCGACTACACATTTAATCCCTGGATCTGGGTGGTTGGTACATTAGCGGGTGTGATCGGTGTGTTGGTCGCAGGTTTGCTGGGGACACGCTCAGTACTATCCAGTCCACCGTTATTGACATTACGCAAGATTGGTTGAATCGATGTCCGATTGGCCAATTCAGAAACTTAAATCGCTGCCACCTCTAAGCTTATATGTTCATTTTCCATGGTGCCTGAAAAAATGTCCTTACTGTGATTTTAATTCACACGAAATTCGCGCAGAGGAAAGCCGGGTACCTGAGGAGGAATATGTCGCCGCGTTAATACGGGATCTTGAGTCCGCGCTTCAGCATGTTTGGGGGCGGCGACTCAGTAGCATATTTTTAGGGGGTGGCACGCCAAGTTTATTTAGTGCTCAAGCAATGGATCAAGTATTGACGGCAGTGCGTACGCTGCTACCGCTGGAACATTTCGCCGAAGTTACTCTGGAAGCTAACCCTGGAACGTTTGAAGCGCAAAAATTCGCTGATTTTCGTCAAGCGGGAATCAATCGCCTGTCAATCGGCATACAAAGCTTTAATCCGCAGCATCTGAAGGCATTAGGTCGTGTGCATGATGATCAGGAAGCGCATCGAGCCGTGGATATTGCGCTGAAGTATTTCGATAATATAAATCTCGACCTGATGTACGCACTACCTGGACAAAACTTGGAGCAAGCGCAGGCGGATATTGAAACAGCATGCTCTTACGGAGTCGCGCATATTTCAGCCTATCATTTAACGTTGGAACCGAATACGCTGTTTTACCGCTCCCCGCCTAAACTTCCCGATGATGAACAGGCAGCTGCGATGCAGGAAATGATCGAACAAATCACCTTGAGCCATCAGTACCGTAATTACGAAACTTCGGCATTTGCACGAGCAGGGAAGGAGTCGCGTCATAATATGAATTACTGGTTGTTTGGCGATTATTTGGGTATCGGCGCGGGTGCGCACAGTAAAATCAGTTTTGCCGATAAGATCGTGCGCCAAATGCGTTATAAACACCCCAAAGAATACCTAGCCAAAGCCCAAACGGGTGATTCATTAATTCCGACACAACAGGAATCGACTGTTGCAGATCGCAGCTTTGAGTTCATGATGAACGCGCTGCGACTCAGCGGCGGATTTGATACGCCGCTGTTTCAAGAACGCACCGGTTTGTCGCTTGCCGTCGTGCAGCAACAACTGGATGAAGCCGAACAGCGCGGTCTGCTGGTGCATGATCATCTGCGCATTAAACCTACTGTGCTAGGACGACGCTTTCTCAACGATCTGCTGCAAATCTTTTTACCCGAAAAATCTCCGTCGAATAATGCGCTAAAATCCCAGCCTTGAATTTGTTCGTGGGAGAGTAGGACTATGACGTATGTAAAACCGGAAGACGTCGTCGAGAACATGTTACAAGCAGGTGCCAAAAAGGCGAATCTTCCAGTCAAGCAATTGTTGATGCGAGGTTTTTTGGCGGGCGCTTTTCTCGGTTATGCCACCACATTGGCGATTTTAGCGGCGACGCAAACAGGTTGGGGCATTGCCGGCGCATTGGTGTTTCCGGTAGGTTTTGTCATGATCGTGCTGCTCGGATTGGAATTGGCCACTGGCAATTTCGCGTTAATTCCGATTGCTGTTAAAGACAGAAGAGCTCCGTTTAGCCGTTTGCTTATCAATTGGACCTGGGTGCTGATCGGCAACTTGATCGGCAGTGTCACATATGCGTATTTATATTGTGTTGTGGCAACCAAAATGGGAGTAATTGAGCCGGAAACCATTCCCGCATTGCAACGAACTATTGCGATTGCCGAGACTAAAACGCTCGAGTACGCTAAATTGGGTTTCGACGGCACGATCACGGCCTTTACCAGCGCAATATTATGTAACTGGATGGTGACGTTGGGTGCTGTGATGGCTTTCACCTCCAATACCACTGGCGGAAAAATCGCCGCCATGTGGTTGCCGATCATGACCTTTTTCGGTCTCGGCTATGAGCATGCTATCGTTAACATGTTCGTGATTCCTGCCGGGATTCTGCTGGGTGCGGATATCACCATCGCGGACTGGTGGTTGTGGAACGGATTGCCGGTGATTGCGGGTAATTTATTTGGCGGCATGCTATTTACCGGATTTATGTTGTATTGGAGTTATGGTAAAACGAGTCATCAAGACTAATCTAACCATTACTGTTAATTGCACGCTAGAGTCAATTCTTCTGATTTCATACTTAGGATTTAATAATGACACTCGATGATCATGCGAAATAACTTGGTGGATTAATGGGGAATTTCCAATCACTCGAATTTATGTTACGTTCGTTTCTGCAGAGATTACCAACAGCGCGTCCAATTGGAATTCTAGAAGGAAAAGACATCTATTCTTTTCCAGTTGGTGCTGAATTGCCTGTCAGTGAATTAACGAGCGCTGATTCGTTGGGTCCTCTGATCGATAAGTTTAATAAGGAAGTAAATAAGTACGACTTGGCTGGAATAGATAGAGAAATTGTTAAGATCCGAGATGCACTTGCACATGGAAGAATTTCCGCATGTGATCCCAGGGATAACTTGCGACTTCTTAAGCTTAGTCGACATAGAGACAATGAAAGCCAAGTGCGAGTGGAATTTAACGAAGCTATGACTGAAAGTTGGTTTGTTGATCAAAAGCGACGGGTGACTGATGCCATTCAGCTTGTTTCGGAAGCTATGAAAGTAATTTGTGGTGTTAAAGTGGAGCAGAAAAATGAAGTGATATAGTTTTTTATGCTCTTTGTATTTTAATAAAACAATAAGTAGTATTCGGTAAGCATTGTGACAATCCAGCTATTTACTTGTGTAACCATCTTTTAATCTTATGCCACGAACCGGCGCTTTACTCTCTTTATCCCGAGAACACCATACTTCGCTCGTGTTAGCACGCGCTGCCCGGAAAGCGGCAGAGAGTAATGATGCGGCTACTAACTTGGCGATGGTGGGGCACATTGAAGCGCACTGGCATGATGTGCTGGCGGCGCATTTTGCCCAAGAAGAAGCGTTATTGCGGCTTACCGAAGATATGTTGAGTGCTGAAATCGTTGCGCGTATTCGTGCTGAACATGAGGAATTACGTATGCTGATTTGCGGGCCTTGCGAACTCGATTCGGCAGTGCGACTACGCCACGTGGGCGAGTTGCTGGCTGCGCATGTGCGCTATGAAGAACGTGTGCTTTTTCCGCAATTGCAATCGCATCCTCGTATTGCGGAGGTAATTTAAAAACCTATGAATCCATTGAAAAGGAGATGAAGGTGAATTTTCCTGATTTTTATGAACAAGCCCCGGTTGTGCATACCCATGATCCATTTGCCGCCGTGCTGGGCGCCGCTCAAGATGGCCGATTCGACTATCATTATCTGGATGCGGTGCGTCTGGCCGGGCATTCCTGTCCTACCGTAGCTGGAGCATTTTTGATTGGGCGCGCGGCACTGGCTGCGCTTTATCCGGGCGAACCTGCAGAGCGCGGCAATATTGCCGTGCATATGCCCGCACCTGAGGATGAGGGCGTCACCGGGGTCATGGCACAAGTGCTGACGTTACTGACGGGCGCTGCTTCAGGTAACGGTTTCCAGGGAATACGCGGGCGTTACCGGCGCAAGGGATTGCTCAGTTTTGCGCCACAACGCGAAGGGGAAGCCATTATTTTTACCCGCCTCGATACCAACGCAAGCGTGGCGGTGACGCTCGATGTCTCGCTGATACCGACCGATCCCGCTCAAGGCGAGCGTTTGATGGCCATCTTACAGGATTGCGCTGATGCTGCGCAGCAGACTGCATTTGCCGATGCGTGGCAGGAACGCGTGCGGCGCTTGTTGCTTGAATTTGCTGATGATCCCCGGGTGATATGTGTTACATCTGTAAATTGATTAGAGGAACGCATACTTTTACGCAGCAGTACCATTCCACAAAAAGTATGGCGGAATGACTCGTGCTATTGTTACTATTTGTTTGTATAACAAAAATATACGAAAATATTTTCAGTCATTCGAGTGAGGTTTTTTTATCAAGTAGATTCTCAGTATTGCTGTGGACTTGTTCTTCTGCCACTTTCTTTTCAATGGTATTGTCCGAGCTAATATCTGCAACCGCATGAATAGGTAGTTTGGCTTGTTTGTCAGTAGAGTATGTATTGTCTTGTTCGATGTTGTCCTTTTGCACTAAATCTTTAGTTATTCCATTTAATATCTTGATTTGATAAGTAGGGTCAGGCATGCTGATGTTTGCTTGATCAAAGCCCTGTTTTATTTGTCGAATCGCTTCGCTGCGTACTTTTAAAAAGCTATGATTCGTTTGATCTACCCATCCATAAATTCGCAGCAGGATATTGGAGTCGCCCAGTGCTTCTATCGTAACGATTGGCTTGGGTTCAGGCAATACGCCTTCAATTGAATTCAGGATCTGCATAGCCAACGCTTGTGCTTCAAGTAAATCTTGTTCGGTATCAATTCCTACGTCGAATTGAAAACGTCGCTCTACATTACGGGTAAAATTGACAATGACAGCTTTAAATACAGTTGAATTAGGAATGCGAATATGATTACCATCGGGTGAAATCAGAATAGTTGCTCGCGTGGTCAAACGTACCACATTACCTTCATTTCCATCAATGTTAACCAGATCATTGACCTCAAATGGATTGCGTAAGCTTAATAAAATACTGGCAATGTAGTTCTCGACGGTATCACGAACTGCAAAACCGACTGCAAGCCCGACGATACCGGCTGCACCTAGTATAGTGCTTAGTATGGCAGTGAGATCTAGCAAGGACAGCGCAATGACAAGACCGAGCAAAATAAATAACAAGTGCGTAATCTGTCCGAACAGATTCGCAATAAAATAATTCGGTGCAATGCGTCGAAAAAGATTGCGGCGCTCAGATATCCATCCACCGAGCATCCATGATATTACGAACGCAAATATTGCTAGTAACAAAAGGGGTAAGGTGGTAATTAACTCATTTGCGGTTCCTGAGAATTTTTTCCATGTATTCTCCAGGCGTGCTTTTAAATTATGAGTGACTACGATCTCATTTTCTACCTCGACGACTCCGGCAACTTGCTGGGCAAGTTGTAAGGCTTTAGTTTTCGTGGATGAGGTGCTGACATCGCCTTGTAGCGTAACAATGCCATTGCTAACCGAAATCTTTATATTCTGTAAATTTTCCAGCTCGGAGAAAATTTTCTCGAGACGCTTTTGAATCTTTTTGTCGTCATGTGCAGAACTGTTAACCTCAATAACTTTTTCGGTGTTGGGGGCGCTTTCAGATTCTTTTTCTCCAGTTATCAGATCCGATATGGAGTCAGCGCACACAGAAATTGATATGAATAACATCCAGATTGCTGACATCTTCAATAGTACTCTCATCATTTTCGTCCTCTTCTCAGGTTCCTATATTTCAATAGCTTGTTTATATACTGATACATTGTTTTTGATCTTGCAAATAAGAATAATTGACGCTATCCAATCAAATTATTGCGACTTTTGCGGACCTTATAATATATCTCGCTGAGAGATATTATTCCATGCGCTATCCCAATCTCCTTGCAGATAATTTCGATATCTAAGGAAGAATTACCTCTTTATTCTACGAATTGAGTGCATTTGCGCGCACTGATAATGTGAGAAATTGCTTAATTATGACTGGTTCTAATTGCGCGTTGAGCATGAACAAGTTGAGCTTATTAAAGATATCAGGCTGGCATGGTATTTCTGAAGGATGGGGCGGTAAAGTATCCGATCATGTTATTCCAAGCCCTGTATTGAATACTTTAACTGTAATGGGAGCTGGAGAATGATACGAATATTGGTAATTACATTGTTGCTGACCAGTTCACACGCATCAGCCTTAGCAATTGAATGGATGCCGTTAGAAACACCGGAGAAAAGTGGCAATCCATTGAATATCAGTGGCAGTGCAGTTCTTGAATATAAAAATGCTGGACGAGGTGGAATTGATTGGGAGGCGACAGGCGATGGGCCCAGAGGAGGCTTAGGCTTACGCGAATTATGGCTGTTTGATAACTCAGCAGCAGGTGTTCCAGGAACGAGTCAAGCCACGACAACTTTTTCAGTTGCAAGTAATAGCATTGGTTTTGCCATGACCGGAGATCATAACGATGGTTTCGCACAGTTTTTCGTCGATGGTATCGATGTGGGGACTTACGATATGTATCACACCGGAAATAGAATACTGGTTGTGACAGGTTTGGACTCAATAGCACATTCTTTAAAAGTGTTGCAACTCGGCCTGCATAATCCACTCTCAACCAAGGGCGATGTAGCAATCTTTGGTGGTGCAGCTTTCAATACGATTGCGGCAGCTATTCCAGAGCCAGGAACATATGCGATGTTGTTGGCCGGATTGGGATTGCTCAGTTTTGTGACACGCTTTAGAAAGCAAAGTGTTTAGCTGAATAATCTATTCATCATCAGACCCCGTCATTTGGCGGGGTTTTTATTTTTCAGGATCATTTGTTGCATTCCATTCCTTAATCAGTACTATTCTTACACTTGATACGAGACTGACTGTGTTGGCGCTTGAATACGCGTAAGCTATTCTTAGACTCAATCTGAGTTGTGATATGCTTCCAAAAAGTCATATTGTAATGACAAATCAGGAGGGTTCCTTATGAAAAAATCGATCAAACAATTTATTTTGTCTGCCTGTACAGTTACCCTGATGGGTGGCGCGCATTCGGTATCGGCTGATATCAACAGCGACACCGAAACACTTTTAAATTGGGCTGAAAATACTTATCCGGAGCTTTTTCCACGTCACCAGGCGACACAAAGCTTAGACCCATGGCTATACCGGTTTTATCCGGAGACCGGCATTTATGCTGGAGTGAACGTCGGAGATAATGGCGCTTACGTATTAGGCGGGCCTTATGGATCTAATCCAACCCGGGTCGCGGGACTGGCGGAATTAATTGCACAAATTATTGAAAGTGGAGGAAACAGCAGCATTCCGGGATGTAATACTTCGAGCGCGCCGCCCGGGTTGTTGTACACGCAAAGTGGCAATGTGGTCAATATCAGCACGGGGGCGTCTTGCGTGGCTTTACCCACTACTAACAATCTTTGCGCAACACCTCAGGAACCGACTGCAACTGGGATTTCTGTATTGACGACTTCGACGGTCAATTCATCGTCATTTGGTGGAATTTCCACTGGTTCGCTTGGTTTCAATCCATTGCAGTCTTTTGTTGCAAACGGGTTTGCCAATAAGCATTGCACTGTGCATGTTCCAGCCGATACAGCTAACTTGATCATTAATTCCAATGTGTGTTTTGATATTACAGAGCAGAGTAGCGGATTTGTAGGCATACCAGAAATCACTATTACTCCCCCGGTTACGATGAATCTTAATACTACGTCCACTAATGTGATTGTGCCTGATTGTTTCGATACTGATGCGGATACGATCTACAATACAGTGACCGATGAATCCTGGATCAATGAAGAGGGTGTTTTTATCCCTCTGGGGACAAGCGGTAGCTAGTTGGTTGTAAACCGACTTTAGTTCGATTACTGCAATATAAATCAGAAACTCAAAGTGCGCCGCATCATGCGGCGCACTTTCTTTAGTAATATTTTTACCGGAATTCTCAGATGATTCCGAGGTATCCTCATCAATCATCATTGGTTTGTTATCCTGCCAAATCACACCATACCTAACCTAGATTATCGTACATTGTAAATCTACTGTTATTCCAGAAGACTCTGCTGCTGCGAACACCGGATTATTAATCCAAGCCCAAAAAGTAAATCCAGCCTAAATATCTCACTCGCACATTTTGTGTGATAATCAATTAGCCATACCAAAGATAGAAAGTTTTTATATAAAAATTAGTCAATTAATCTTTTTCATCCTCGGGAAGGCTCTCCGAAATTCAACTCAATAGTAAGGTGATAACTATGACTCCATTTCTTGGTGAATTGATTGGTACTTTTATTTTAGTGTTATTAGGTAACGGCGTGGTCGCTAACGTCGTACTGAATAAATCCAAAGGCAATAATGCCGGATGGTTAACCATCGCAGCCGGCTGGGGAGTTGCCCTTTTCGTGGCGGTTTATGCAGTGGCTGCTTCCAGTGGTGCGCATTTGAACCCTGCGGTCAGTATCGGCCTCGCAGCGGTAGGCAAGTTTGCCTGGGGCGATGTACCTGTTTATGCGCTGGGACAAATGTTGGGCGCCATGCTGGGCGCATTGATTGTATGGATCACCTATCGTCAGCATTTTGACGCAACAACCGATCCCGATATGCAGTTGGCGGCATTCTGCACCGGGCCGGCGATCAGAAGTCCGATGAATAACATCATTACTGAAGCGGTCGGTACATTCATGCTGGTGTTTGGCGTGATGATGATTGTCTCACCACAGGCAAGCCTGGGCGCGTTGGATGCGTTGCCGGTTGCGCTGCTACTGTTTGGTATCGGTTTGTCACTAGGCGGACCGACCGGCTTTGCAGTCAATCCCGCACGTGATCTGGGCCCGCGCATCATGCATGCAATCCTCCCCATAGCCAATAAACGCGATAGCGACTGGGGTTATGCTCTTGTCCCGGTAGTGGGCGGCATTCTCGGTGGATTGGCTGCTGCCGTGGTGTATTCGCTGCTGTAGAGCTTTGTTGAAGTGAAATACTGGGTTTTGCTAGCGCTTAATCCAGTTTATGGGTTATCGGGTGGAATTTTCCGATGATTCCGGCGCATCTTCGCCGATCATCACCGGCTTGCCATTCTGCCAAATCACAGCGTACTGACCTAGGCGGCGTTTTCTTTCAAGCGTCTTGGTTACAGCTTGTTGCAGCGAATCCAGAATGATTTGCCCCTTATCGGAGAGATTTTCTTTTGGCGTAATTTTCATTGTTCAACCTCCATTATAAATTGTTGAAAATAAGTATCGTGAAGAATATTACGGTTATCACCTCTTTGTTCAAATACGGGAATCGGTTTTTCGCCATCATACATAAAAAAACACAATGATCGACCTTGTGGCTGAATATATTGAATAAATTACTAAGACTGCGCGCGAGAAAAGTTGCTCAATGTAGGGTCATGAGTATTTTTCTGTGTTAGCTTGGCAGTGCTTTCTCACTTCTTCGATCCATTGATCATACCAATGCCAGGATTTCCCCGCAACCAATGCACCAAAACCTCTTGCAATATTCTTTGCATCAAGTGATTGCCACAGTTGTGCATGGTAATGGAGTGAAAACTTCGGAAAACCTTCCTCTTTCATTAAGTCAACAATTTGTTTAGGGAAACACTGATTAATTCACCGCACACCAAGGGCTAATCGAGCGGTTTTGGGATATTGGGTTAAAATTTGCCATATTCTGGCTTGAATTGTGCTATTTCTTGCATTATTCCCCTTATTTCTTATCTTTAAGACGCAATCTGGCTGTCAGATCTACATAACCACCGGCGAGCCAGCAGCAAGTTGGCAAGCCCAAACAGTGAAAACATCTGAGCATTATTTTTGGCCATTCCTTTGTAGCGGGTTTTGCGATGCATGAACAGATTCTTTACGACATGGAAGGGATGCTCAACCTTGGCGCGAATGCTGGCTTTTGCATGCTCAAGCTTCTCCATCAGTTCGCCAGCTGCTGTTTTGGGCAATGCCTTACGCTTGGAAGGGCGCATCGCAATATGCCAGGTTACGGGCAATGCAAGATTCTCTTCTCGCTTTTCAACACCCAGATAGCCCGCATCACCAAACACATCGGTTTCATCACCATGCAGCAGCGCCCGTGCCTGAGTAACATCGTGGACATTGGCTGCCGTTGCGATCAGGGTATGAACAAGCCCTGATTGCGCATCGACACCGATGTGTACCTTCATACCGAAGTACCACTGCTTGCCTTTCTTGGTTTGATGCATTTCGCTATCGCGCTTTCCTTCTCTATTCTTGGTCGAAGGCGGAGCGGCAATCAGCGTAGCATCAACAATCGTGCCTTCACGAAGAAACAAGCCCCGTTCAGCCAAATGCGCGTTGATCGCATTGAAAATAGATTCGGTCAGACAATGTTCTTCCAACAGATGTCGGAATTTCAGCAGAGTCGTCGCATCCGGTGCCGCTTCCCGATTCAGATCAATACCAACAAAGCGACGAATTGCTTGGCTATCGTATACAGCATCTTCCGCGCCTTCATCCGAAAAACCAAAGCACTGTTGCACAATATACATCCGCAGTATCCGTTCCAGACCAATCGGTGGATGACCTCGCCTACCGCTAACCGGATAGTACGGAGCAATAACATTCAACAGAGATGTCCAGGGTGTGGCAGCTTCAATTTCAACCAGAAAACGATCTCGTCGGGTTTGTTTCTTCTTTGCCGCATATTCCAGGTCAGAAAAGCTTGATTGCATCGCTCTATTCCATATTTATCAATATGGGATCTATTTTATCAAACCTCTGCATGTCTATTCGATGTGATCGAATAGATCAGCGTTTCCTTAGGATTATCGAGAGCTATTATTTTCTCCTGATGTGATGTATGAGGATAATTTGTTGGTATTGACAGAAAGGCGTGCGAATATTTACATATTCATCTTGTTGATTTCTTTATTTCTTGCTAGAGGGTGCTATTTTTACCAGTTCTGTACTATTGTGGCGAACGCCAAGGTGCAATATCACGCTCAGTTATCAACCGGTGCTTGCTGATATCGGCATCATCAAAATCAGCTTGTTCAAACGCACTGATCTGATAAACCCCAGAAGCCACGTGGATCTTGATATGTCCATCGGCAACTGCAATATGGCTGCTGCCGCCCTTGTGCAATCGGATACTAAAGCGGGTTCCAGAATTTTTAATGATGGCATTGCCGACTTTTACTTCAAGCTGATTGACGGCATTTTTATGAATGTCAAAATAAATATTCCCTTTGAGCAACTCAACCTGGAGTGGTTGATTATCTTTCACTGTTACAGAGCTATGCATATCCAGCGCCATGTCAATACCCGGTGCTATCGAAGTGACAGGTTGTGCATCACTGTTGGTTTCATAGAAACGGATACTATGGGGTTTGCCAAAATGCCAAGTCATCAGACCTAGTAGTACACAAATGCCGATGATCGCGCAATGTACTAAGAAGCGTCGCCAACTAAAAACAAAATTAAAGGGTTGTATTACGGGTGGCTCAGGTTCCTGCATTTGTAATTAGCAAGCGGCAAGTGAACGGAAAGTATAAATTATATACCGTGGATAGTTTCTTTGCTTCGTCATTTAGAACTAGATTAAGTTTGCTGCAGATGAAAGTATATTGAGGCGTTGCTAATTATGTTAAGAAGTTCAGGTTTCTGGCTATCTTTAGGCTGCCAGGATACGCGAAATATTTTGCTTGAGTGTATCTGGGTAGAAGGGTTTTATGATAAAGCCTACAGCTCCTGCGTTAGTAGCTTGTTTAAATAATTCACGGCTAGCTAAGGCTGTGATCATAACGACCTTTGTTGCATCATTTTGACTCTTGATAATTTTCAAGGCTTCTAATCCATCCATCATTGGCATTTCAAAATCTATGCATGCAATGCCAGGTTTGTGTTCTGCTACCAGTTCGGTGGCTTGCATCCCATCATAGGCTTCCCCGATTACTTCAATTCCCATTTGTGTCAGAATTGCTATCAACAGTCGTCGCATTGCCAGACTATCATCGGCAACAACTGCTTTTGCGTGATATGCCTTATTCTCTAAGAAATTATGCTCTTTAGTTAGAATGAGTAACTGTTTTTTTGCATGGGTCACTTCTTGCAGTACATCAAAGATTTTTTTCTGAGAGAATGGTTTGTAGATAAATCCATCAACACCCAACATGGCCGCAACCTGTTTCAGCATGGCATCTTCACTGCCGGTAATCATTACCACGAGGAGGTCTGGATATACAGCGCGAATCTCGCCCAAAAGATGCATACCATCTTTGTTGGGTAATAAGTGGTCAAGACAGACGACATCTGGATCTAGCTTCTCAATTGTAGGAAGAAGTTTTTCACCATTGCTAAGTTCTCCTACAACCAGATATTCATTGCTGTTTAGCATTGCCCGTAGCGTGGTACGAATGACAACACAATCGTCCACGATAAGAACTCTTATTCTTTTGAATAATTGATTCATGATGGTTATCTTATAACATAGATATTAACAAGAGAATTGTTGTAATCATTCTGGAGTAGATTAAATGACATGCATGGGTAGAATTATTCTAAGTTCTTATAATGAAAAAATTACTGAGAAATTTTGTGTAATTAACTAATATATTAATCTCTACCGGGTTTAATTCCTCGCCCCTTGGGGCGAAGGCTGGTTGAAAACCGGTAGTCTGAAGAGCGCTTTAATACCTCGCTGCTTGCGGCGGAGTGCTTTATTTAATGAAATAATATTGCGGCAGAATTACGAAAAAGTATATAAAATATGATGCTTTATCTATAGAAATATTCTTATGTTTTTATGGTAATGTCAATGATTTTGTGTCTGAGGAAGGCCAAATAAGATCTTCTGCATGTGATGTTTGAAGGGATAGAAACTTGTTATAGGTATTCGATTTTTTGTGCTCAATAAGCTCAATGTCCGAAGGCAGATAGCGTTTTGAACAAGATGATGCACTCGATAGATTGGAAGAAATTACGGCTGATATGTGCTGTCAAAGATGGAGTCCATTGGTTTAAGCGGCAAGCAAATTTGGATAGTATTGCTGCGTAAATTGTGCTGGTGACAAATAGCCTAGTCTTTTCTGTTTTCTCTGCCGGTTATAGAAGATTTCTATATATTCGGTAATCTCCTGAATGGCTTGTTGCCGTGTTTTGAATCTTCTATGATGCACCCACTCGGTTTTAAGTATTCCCCAGAAACTTTCCATCGGAACATTATCATAGCAATCACCCTTACGACTCATGGAAGTGATCATGCCAAATTGTTGCAATAAATTCTGGTAATCATGTGCACAGTATTGACTGCTGCGGCGAGTCCTTTGGACATGAAAGCCGCTCTCAGAAACATCAAATGCCCGGCACTCGCGAAATGCTTCGCACACTTTTTTATGAAGTCACGCTCCATCTTAACTTCAGCCAATTCACGCTTTACTCTGGATAATTCTAATTCAAGCTCGGCAAGTAGTCTCTGGTGTTTGCCTACCGTAACGAATTCACCTTGTTTATCCGCATAAACCCAATTCTTTAATGCTCCTTTCGGTAAAGACAGTCGTTTGGCTGCTTCAACTAAAGTTAATCCACTTGCTTTAAAGAACTTAACTGATTGTTCCCTAAATTCCTGGCTATATTGTGCGCGGAGTAATGCCATCTCTATCCTCTATTTCATGTCCTCATTTTATGAAACTTCGGACGCCATGAAAATAAGCATCCCTCACGATATTTCCCGCTAACCTTTTCTTCCCGACTTCCAGATATTCCTTCGACCCGCGGTAATATATATTCGTATTGACACCTTCTCGACGACATAACTCCGCTATGCTGTCTTCGCTACGAAGACCTTCCAGCATTATGCGTACTTTTTCTTCGGCTGAATAATTACGGTGGGTTGCACGACGAATATCTCGTACAGTCTTCTCAGTACTGTGGTTTTGATTATCCTTCTTTGTCATCGTCGTTCCTCTTTCTTTGGGGTAACGATGAACTAAATATGTCTCTTAAGCAATTACGCTATTTTGTCCAACTTGGGTTGGCGGTATACACAATTGCATTGCCGGATGCTGTCAACAAGTTTAAAGTTAGTGATGGCGCGAAGGCCAACATTAGCTCTTATTCTTCAGCCATTCATCGCGTAGGCCTCGTGCTTGAGAAAAATATTGTTCTAGTGCCACTGCATCATTATGTTTTAGTATTGCATGCAATGCTTTCATTTCATTCTGATACATATCAATTTGCTTGAGCAGTGCCTCGTGATTTGCTAAACAGATATCGCGCCACATTTCCGGGGAACTGCTAGCGATGCGAGTAAAGTCACGGAAACCGCTGCCCGCGAAACGAAGCATATTTTCAGGTTGATTAGTGTTGCTGAGGTGATTCATCAACGTGAAAGCGAGAATATGTGGTAAATGGCTAGTTGCGGCGAGAACTTGATCGTGTTCATCGGCGGGCATCAACGAGACTTGTGCGCCGCAGGCTTGCCATAATTGCTCGACTCGTGTGACAGCGTCGGTGCTGGTTTCCGGTAGAGGAGTGAGGATGACATGTTTGTTAAGATACAAATCAGGTTGCGCGGCTTGTACGCCGCTTTGTTCGGCACCGGCAATCGGGTGGCCAGGGACAAAATGATGCCGACTTTGCATCGAAAGATAGTGGCGTGCTGCAGCCATCACATCCTGTTTGGTGCTGCCGGCGTCGGTAACGATGGTGTTGGCGTGCAAATGTGGAGCGATTCTCTCCATGATGTACCTGGTTTGGCCCACCGGCATCGCAAGGAACACCAAATCTGCATTGTGCAGAGCGCAAGCGATATCGCTTGCGATTTCATCAATCACGCCGAGCTCAATGGCACATTGCATGTTTTGTTGGCTACGGCCAACGCCGACGATATGTTTAGTCAGGCCGGCGTTGCGTAAGGCTTGTGCAAATGACCCGCCAATCAGGCCAACGCCGATAATAACCAGCTTATTGAGTGGTGCGATATTTGTCATTGGCAGCGCTTGATCGAGTTTTTGATTAATCCAATTCGCTTAATGCCAGTTCCAGTGCTTCCAAGAATCGTTTGTTTTGCGATTCCAATCCAACGGTAACTCGGAGATGATTGGGCATTTCGTAAATACTGAGTGGGCGGACGATGATGCCATGTTGCAGCAATTTTTGATAAACCTTCAAGGTGTTGGATGCATCACCTTTGACGCGAAAACTGATGAAATTACCATACGAGGGAATGCATTCGATACTCAGTTTGCGAAAACCATCTGTGAGTTGTAGCATGCCTGCGCGATTTAGCGCATATGAGCGCTGTACGAATTCGGCGTCGTGTAATGCGGCCAAAGCACCTACCAAACCAATGCTGCTGACATTGAACGGCTGGCGTACGCGATTCATCAGGTTAGCAACATCTGGATGGGCCAGACCGAATCCAACGCGTACACCGGCCAAGCCGTAGGCCTTAGAGAAAGTGCGTGTGATCAGCAAGTTGGAAAACCGTTTCAACCAGCTGATACTGTTCGGTTTGTTTGTCTCAGGTAAGTATTCGTAATAGGCTTCATCTATAACGACTAATACATCACGGGAGACGCGCTCCATAAATCGGAATAGCTCATCTTCGCTGGATAAGGTGCCAGTCGGGTTATTCGGACTGGCGATAAATACGATGCGTGTTTCCGGTGTGATGGCATCTAGCATCGCTGGCAAGTCATGGCCATAATCACGGGCAGGAACCGATATGCCATTGGCACCGATCATCTGCACTACCAGTGGATAAACGGCAAAAGCATGTTGTGAATACACGGCGGCGGCACCCGGTTTCAGGAATACACGTGCGGCCAGGTCTAAAACATCATTGGAACCATTGCCCAGAATAATTTGTTCCGGATCAATTTCATAGCGTTTAGAAAGTGCGGCTTTCAATTCGTAGCCGCTGCCGTCTGGATAGAGTGCGACATCGTGCAATGCGTTTATTATCGCATCTAATGCGAGCGGACTGGTTCCCAGTGGATTCTCGTTGGAGGCCAGTTTGATTACATGCGCTTCATCCAGTCCCATTTCTCGTGCTAGTTCTGAAATGGGCTTGCCCGGCTGATAGGGTTGGATAGAACGGATATATTCCGGAGCAAAGTCGCAGAGATTCATAATATTAAGTGTGTTAGCGAGTAAAAATATCGAGAGTTGAGTAATTCAATCGTGTGACTATGGGGTGATGGTGAATCGTTACGTCGCCGGATACGATCCTAAGATTTTTAGAAAAGCTGCTTTGTTGCGTAATTCTACCAGTGCAGCAGCCACGTTTTGATCTTGCTGGTGTCCTTCAATATCCACAAAAAAAACATATTGCCATAGACCTGCGCGCGACGGGCGCGACTCTAAACGGCTCATACTGACGCCATACTGCGCCAGCGGCTCAAGCAATTTATAGATTGCCCCGGAATGATTGTTGGTTGACATGATGAGAGAAGTTTTATCTTTTCCTGAAACATCCACCATCTGCTTACCAATAACTAGAAAGCGCGTAGTATTTTTCGGATCATCCTCGATGTTTTCAGCGCAGATGGAAAGTCCGAACAGTTCGGCTGCTCTCTTGCTTGCTATCGCCGCTCCATGCTTGTCTGCTGCTGCTTGCCGGGCTGCATCGGCATTGCTGGCGGTTGTGACAAAAGCAATATCAGAAATTTGTGGTAAATTGATTCTTAGCCACTGATGACATTGTGCGAAAGACTGTGGGTGAGTATAGATTTTTTTGATGTGTGATAATCCGGTTTGCTGGGCCATGAGAAATTGATGGATAGCTAGTTGGATTTCGCCACAAATGATCAGCGAAGTTTGCAGCAATAAATCCATGGTTCTGCTAACTGCGCCCTCGGTAGAGTTCTCCACTGGTACCACCCCATAATTAGCTGCATCCGATTCCACAGTACGAAATACTTCGTCGATAGAATCGCATGCTAGGGTTGTAATGGCGCTGCCAAAACGTTTTAATGCTGCATCTTCAGAGAAAGTGCCACTAGGCCCTAGATAAGCTACGCTCATTGGTTTTTCCAATGCACGGCATACCGACATGATTTCTATGAACAATTGTTTGATTTGTTTGTTGCTGATGGGACCGCGATTTTGTTCTTGCATGCGTGTCAGTATTTGCGCCTCACGTTCAGGGCGATAAATAATGTCGCTCTTTTTGATCTTGCCGATTTGCTGTGCCAGTTCGGCACGTTTGCTCACCAGTTGAAGTAGTTCATTGTCAATGGTGTCAATCTGGTCGCGTAATTTTTTGAGTTCTTCTGACATGAGCGGTGAGAATTTTAGCTGAACAATAAGGTATTGAAGTCTATTGAGTAAGTGGTAGATATCGCGCCATGAGCACGCCGGCTATGGCGGTGATTTCATCCAATGCATGTTGTGGTACCGGGCTGTCGACATCGACCAGTGTGAAAGCCACTTCTCCTCGTGACTTATTGATCATGTTGTGGATGTTCAACCCGGCCTTGGCCATGCTGGTGGATATTTGTCCCACAATATTGGGCACGTTGGCATTGGCAACTGCCACCCGATAAGGTGATTCCCGCTCCATCTGTATATCGGGAAAATTGACCGTATGAGTGATGTTGCCGTTTTGCAGATAATCGATGAGTTGATCTGCAACCATAACGGCACAATTTTCTTCCGATTCCTGTGTTGATGCGCCAATATGCGGTAACGTAATGATCGATCTCTGATGTTGCAATTTCTGACTGGGAAAGTCACTGACATAAGTTTTGATTTTGTTCGTTGCAATACCGGTCAGAACAGCTTCTTCATCGACAATCGCACTGCGCGAAAAGTTTAATAGAATCACATTATGTTTCATTAACTTGATGCTTTTGTCATCGATCAGGTGACGGGTGGAGTCGAGCAGTGGAACATGCACGCTGACAAACTCGCTGTGGCGCAAGAGATCTTCTATGCTATTGGCTTTCTTGACTTCGGCTGACAAGTTCCACGCTGAATCCACAGTAATTTGGGGATCATAACCGATTACTTTCATACCTAGCTTGAGAGCAGAATTGGCCACCAGCCGACCGATTTCACCCAACCCAATGATACCGAGTGTGCGTCCGGGCAATTCAATGCCGGAAAAAAGATTTTTTCCATCTTCAGCTTGTTTGTTCAACATCACATCATCGCCTTGCAGATTTTCAACAAACTGCAACGCAGGTACCAAATTCCGCGCAGCCAAAAACAGGCTGGCTAAAACCAGTTCTTTAACTGCATTGGCATTCGCACCAGGGGTATTAAACACGGGAATGCCACGGTTATTCATATCGGGTACCGGAATGTTGTTGGTACCGGCACCGGCGCGGCCAATTGCTTTAACACTGACAGGGATATGCTGATTTAACATGTTATGCGAACGCACCAGAATTGCATCCGGCTCAGTAATATCTTTGCCAATCTGATAAGTTTCCGCTGGAAAACGGCACAATCCATGATGAGAAATCTGGTTGAGTGTGAGAATCTTGAAGGTATTATGTCGATGTTCAGGCATACTGATTGGCGAATTCTTTCATGAACGCAACTAATTTCTCCACACCTTCAATCGGCATGGCATTGTATATTGACGCACGCATACCACCTACGGAACGGTGGCCTTTTAACTGAATCAGACCATTGTTACTGGCCTGCTTGAGAAATTCTTCGTCCAGCGCAGGGTTTTTCAATGTGAAGGGAACATTCATCAGCGATCGATCTGCTTTGGCTACTGGGCAGTGATAAGAATCATTGTCATCCAGCAAGTCATACAGCAAATTGGCCTTGGTAATATTAGTTTTTTCCATTGCGACCAATCCGCCTTTGCTTTTCAGCCATGCAAATACCAATCCGGTAATATACATGGCGTAAGTAGGTGGCGTGTTGTACATCGAGTCATTTTGCGCATGGATCTGATAATTATATAGCGTTGGCGTGCCCGGTAGTGGTTTACCTAATAAATCTTCGCGGACGACGACCAGTGTTAATCCAGCAGGCCCGAGGTTTTTTTGCGCACCTGCATAGATCAATCCAAACCGCGTGATATCCAACGGTCTTGACAAGATATCGGATGACATATCGACTACCAGTGGAATGCCGTTGTGTGAATCAATTTCTGGTATCCAATGAAACTCGACACCACCAATAGTCTCATTGCTGGTGTAGTGAATATAGGCTGCTTCAGGATCCAGATGCCATTTATCTTGCGCGGGCACATAAGTGAAATTAGTGTCTGCCGAGGAAGCGGCGACGTTGATCGTGCAATAACGGGCAGCCTCTTCGATGGCTTTGGTTGACCACTGACCGGTATTAATATAGTCCGCTTTTATTTTGCCGCGCAACAGATTCATTGGCACCATGGAGAATTGACTGGAAGCGCCACCTTGTAGAAATAATACTTTGTAGTTTTCTGGAATGCCAATCAGTTCACGAAAATCGCTTTCGGTTTTTTCGGCAATTGACATGAATTCCTTGCCTCGATGACTCATTTCCATCACGGACATGCCGCTACCGTGCCAATCTAGCATTTCTTCGCGTGCTTGCTGTAGTACTTCTTTGGGAAGAACTGCAGGGCCTGCGCTAAAGTTATAGATCTGATCCATCGCGTTATTTGCGGTTAAGTTTCGGTGAGTTATTAACTTTCATCATCGTCGTCGTCGCTTTCCACCACTCGCTCTAGGCCGGCAAGTTTCTCGCCGGGGTCCAAGTTGATGAGAGTAACGCCTTGCGTGGCACGACTCATTTCCCGCACTTCATTAACACGGGTGCGAATCAATACGCCGCCGGAAGTGATCAGCATGATTTCGTCGTCGGGTTTTACCAGTTTTGCCGTAACGACCTTGCCGTTACGCGCGCTGGTAATGATTGCGATCATGCCTTGCGTGCCGCGGTTATGGCGTGTGTATTCGCCAATCGGAGTGCGCTTGCCGTAACCGTTCTCAGTGGCTGTTAATACTGCGAGATCTTCATTCTCAGCGACCAGCATAGATATGACTTTATGTCCTGAACCTAACTTCATGCCGCGCACGCCACGGGCGGTACGTCCCATCGGACGTACGTCATTTTCGCTGAAGCGCATGGCTTTACCATTGTCTGAGAACAGCATCACATCATGTTTGCCTTCGGTTAATTCAACGCCAATGAGGAAGTCCCCTACATTCAATCCAATCGCAATAATGCCATTGTTGCGCGGACGGGAAAAGTCTGATAACGGTGTTTTCTTGACCGTACCAAAAGAGGTCGCCATAAAGACAAAGCGATTTTCATCAAAGGTTTTGACCGGTAGAATTGCGTTGATTTTTTCGCCTTCCTCTAGTTGTACCCAGTTGATGATGGGTTTGCCACGGGATTGTCGGCCGCCTTGCGGCACTTCATACACCTTGATCCAATACACACGTCCCAAGCTTGAGAAACACAGAATATAGTCGTGCGTGTTGGCGATGAATAATTTGTCAATGAAGTCATCTTCCTTGGTGCTGGTTGCCAGCTTGCCGCGCCCGCCACGCTTTTGTGCGCGGTAATCGTCCAGCAGCTGGGACTTGATATAACCAGTATGTGACAGTGTAACAACGACATCTGCTGGTGTGATCAGGTCTTCCATGCTTAAATCTTGTGTATCGACAATGATTTCACTACGGCGTTTGTCGCCGAATTGTTGTTTGATTGCATCCAGCTCTTCGGTAATGATCTGGGTGATGCGTCCTGGATTCGCCAGAATGTCGAGATAGTCAATAATCTTTTCAATTACATCCTTATATTCATCGACAATCTTTTCTTGTTCGAGACCGGTGAGGCGTTGCAAACGTAATTCCAGAATGGCTTGTGCTTGGGCATCAGATAAACGGTAACCCTGTGCTTGCAATCCGAACATGTTATCCAAACCCTCAGGGCGCAGTGCGCCAGCGTCCGCCATTGCTCGCGTCAGCATTTCTGAAACCAATTGAGAATGCCAGAGTCTTGCCATCAGCGCTTCCTTGGCATCAGCCGGTGTCGGGGCCGCTTTGATTAAGGCGATAATTTCATCAACATTGGATAATGCGACTGCCAAGCCTTCGAGTAAATGGCCGCGTTCCCGGGCTTTCTTTAGTTCGAACACGGTGCGGCGCGTGACAACTTCGCGGCGATGACGCAGGAAAGCATCCAGAATCTGCTTTAAATTTAACAGTCGTGGCTGGCCATCGAGCAAAGCTACCATGTTCATGCCAAACGTGTCTTGCATTTGTGTTTCTTTATACAAGTTGTTCAGAATGACCTCGGGCATTTCTCCGCGTTTTAGCTCAATGACAACACGCATGCCGGATTTGTCGGACTCGTCACGTAAATCAGAGATGCCTTCAATTTTTTTATCGCGGACCAGTTCTCCAATGCGAATTAGTAAGTTCGCTTTGTTAACTTGGTAGGGTAATTCGTCAATGATGATAGATTGACGACTGCCTTTCTCCAGATCTTCGAAGTGAGTGCGTGCACGCATAACAACACGACCACGGCCCGTACGGTAGCCGTCTCGCACACCATTTACACCATAAATAATGCCAGCAGTGGGAAAATCTGGTGCTGGAATTAAGTCAATGAGCTCATCAATACTGATATCGGGGCTTTTGAGTAAGGCGAGACAGGCTTCTATCACTTCGTTGAGGTTATGCGGCGGAATGTTGGTTGCCATACCAACGGCGATGCCAGATGAACCGTTGATCAGCAGATTGGGGATTTTCGCCGGCAGTATGAGTGGCTCCTTTTCGGAGTCATCATAATTGGGGCCGAAATCCACTGTTTCCTTGTCAAGATCAACCAACAGTTCATGTGCAATACGTGACATACGGATTTCGGTATAGCGCATTGCAGCAGCGTTATCACCATCTACTGAACCGAAGTTGCCTTGTCCATCAATGAGCATATAGCGCAGCGAAAAGTGCTGCGCCATGCGTACAATCGTGTCATAGACGGCAGTATCGCCGTGCGGGTGGTATTTACCAATGACATCGCCGACGATACGCGCAGATTTTTTGTACGGTCTGTTCCAGTCATTAGAGAGTTCATGCATGGCAAATAACACGCGCCGATGAACCGGTTTTAAACCATCACGAACATCAGGTAAGGCGCGACCTACAATCACACTCATCGCGTAATCAAGATAGGAACGCCGCATTTCTTCTTCAAGACTGATGGGCAGGGTTTCCTTGGCAAATTGATTCATATCTTATGATTTTTGTGAGAACAGCGGGTTATGATGCAGAGGTGTATCTTCTTATTAAAGTTTAATATAAGAAAATTTATAAACCGCAGCATTCTAACATGCTGTCATAATTTCTTAGTTCTTTGCGGTGTAAAATTGTAAAAATAAGCTGAACACTGGAGAATAAAGCTTGAAAAAGCAGATTAAATAAGTAACTATAATAGTTTTTCCAAATTTTTCTTACTTTGAACATTGAGCTGAGTTAGGGCGCGTAATTGAATTTTCCATCTAAAATTAAAATAAATGTGAGTCTAGTGCTGTGTCTAATTTGATGAATACTTATTCGCGGTTACCCGTTACCTTTGTGAAAGGGGAGGGAGTGTGGTTGTGGGATAATCGCGGTGAGCGGTATCTGGATGCGTTGGCAGGTGTTGCTGTGTGCGGGTTGGGGCATTGTCATCCAAAATTGACTAAAGCTATTTGTGAGCAAGCTGGCGCGTTAATCCATACATCTAATCTTTATAACATTGAGAAGCAGGAGCAATTGGCTAATCGTCTGATTGAATTATCAGGGATGGATAATGCTTTCTTCTGTAATTCCGGAGCTGAGGCCAACGAAGCAGCGATTAAACTAGCTCGTTTGCATGGGCATAATAAAGGAATTTCGTTGCCTACAATTGTAGTCATGGAGCGCTCATTTCATGGCCGCACCATGGCAACCCTGACGGCTAGTGGAAATCGCAAGGTGCAGGCGGGATTTGAACCCCTGCTATCGGGATTTGTACGTGTTCCCTATAACAGTATGGAGGCGATCACGCAAGTCGCTACTAACAATAAGGATGTTGTGGCGGTATTGGTGGAGCCTTTTCAGGGTGAAGGTGGGGTTAATATTCCTGAGGCGCATTATCTGCAAAAGTTACGTAATCTCTGCGATCAAAACGGATGGTTTTTGATGTTGGATGAGATACAGTCTGGAATCGGACGCAGTGGTAAATGGTTTGCGTTTCAGCATAGCGATATTATGCCGGATGTAATAACATTGGCTAAGGGTTTGGCGGGAGGAGTTCCGATTGGCGCTTGCTTGGCTAGAGGTGCAGCTGCAGAAGTTTTCAAACCGGGCAATCATGCTTCCACCTTCGGGGGTAATCCGTTGGCTTGCGCTGCTGCGATTGAAACCCTGAACGTAATTGCCGATACAAATCTTCTTGATCATATAACGAGACTGGGTGACTTTATACGTGATAGGCTGAAGAAACAGCTGGCCGGTGTGGTAGGAGTCGTGCAGATCAGAGGTCAGGGTTTGATTGTAGGTATCGAGCTTTCAGTGCCTTGTGGTGAGCTGGTCCAAGAAGCCTTGGAGAGGAAATTACTAATTAATGTAACATCCGATAAAGTGGTGCGCTTGCTGCCTGCATTTGTGATGCAGCAAAACGAAGCTGGGCAGGTGGTTGACATCACTTGCTCATTAATAAAGGAGTTTTTGAATAACTAATCAGTGTGCATCAAGTTTTGGCGACTGATTGGTTGTTTATTTTGTTATGCAATTTAAGCATTTTTTGCAATTTAATGATTTTTGCCGCGATGAATACGAGTATCTATTTGAACGTGCGCGCTGGATAAAACAGGAGTTCAAACAATACCGGCAATACTGGCCATTGAATGATCGAACATTGGCGATGATTTTTGACAAAAATTCGACGCGCACACGATTATCATTTGAGGCAGGTATGCATCAGTTGGGTGGTGCGGCAATTTATTTGTCAACGCGAGACACGCAATTGGGGCGGGGGGAGCCTGTAGAAGATGCTGCGCGCGTGATTTCTCGTATGGTAGATCTGGTCATGGTCCGAACTTATCAACATGATACTATCAAACGCTTTGCTGAGAATTCGAGAGTGCCGGTAATCAATGGTTTAACTGATGAATATCATCCGTGTCAAATTATGAGTGATATTTTTACTTATATCGAATATAGAGGCAGCATAGAAGGCAAAATTGTAGCGTGGATCGGTGATTCCAACAATATGTGCAATACTTGGTTGCAAGCGGCCGAAATTTTTAATTTTCAAGTGCATGTATCAACACCGCCTGGTTACGATATTGATCCTAAACGGATAGGATTAAGCGGTGCTAAACATTACGAAGTCTATGCGAATCCACGCGAAGCTGTAAGGGATGCGGACCTTGTTACAACAGATGTGTGGACGAGTATGGGATTCGAGGAGGAAATAGAGCAAAGGAAAAATGATTTTGCTGCATTTTGTGTTAATACAGAAATGATGTCATTGGCTAAATCGGATGCGTTATTTATGCATTGTTTGCCAGCACACCGTGATGAAGAAGTAAGTGCCGAAGTTTTGGATGGGCCGCAATCGGTAGTATGGGATGAGGCGGAAAACCGGCTGCATACGCAAAAAGCACTTATGGAGTATTTGCTTCTGGGTAAAATAGATACTGGAATATAGCTTGGAGTTTAGAATTTTTAGTTGACCTATTTATTCGTTTAATTCGCTAAACAAAAATGTGATAAGAAAGAAGAATGAAAAAAATAAATAAAGTGGTTTTGGCATTTTCTGGAGGGCTGGACACATCAGTTATCTTGAAGTGGTTGCAAGATACGTATCAGTGTGAAGTAGTGACATTTACTGCTGATATTGGGCAGGGAGAGGAAGTTGAGCCAGCGCGCGCAAAAGCAAAGCAGCTTGGTGTCAAAGAGATTTATATTGATGATTTGCGGGAAGAATTTGTGCGAGATTTTGTATTTCCAATGTTTCGGGCGAATACGATTTATGAAGGAGAATATTTGCTGGGTACGAGCATTGCGCGTCCATTAATTGCAAAGCGGCAGATTGAAATCGCCGAGGAGACGGGTGCCGATGCGGTTTCGCATGGTGCTACAGGGAAAGGTAACGATCAGGTGCGTTTTGAGCTGGGATACTACGCATTGCAGCCAGATATCCAAGTAATCGCACCTTGGCGCGAATGGAATTTAACTTCGCGAGAAAAGTTACTGCAATATGCTGAGCAACATGGTATTCCGGTTGAAATGAAAAAAAAGACTGGCTCACCTTATAGCATGGATGCAAATTTACTGCATATTTCATATGAAGGAAGGGTTCTTGAAGATCCAGCGGCTGAGCCAGAAGAATCAATGTGGCGTTGGAGCGTTTCACCTGAAAACGCACCCGATGTGCCTGAATATTTAGATGTAGAGTTTAAATGCGGAGATGTCGTGGCCCTAAATGGCGTTAAATTGTCACCGGTTGATGTATTAGAAAAACTTAATATGTTGGGCGGTAAGCACGGAATTGGCAGGCTAGACTTAGTAGAAAATCGATATGTTGGTATGAAATCCCGAGGATGCTATGAGACTCCTGGTGGATCAATTCTGCTGCGTGCGCATCGCGCAATTGAATCAATTACTTTGGATCGAGAGGTTGCACACTTAAAAGATGATCTAATGCCGCGTTACGCTGAGCTGATTTACAACGGTTATTGGTGGAGTCCAGAGCGGAAGATGCTGCAAGCGATGATTGATGCGAGCCAGCAAAATGTCAATGGATGGGTGAGACTGAAACTGTACAAAGGGAATATTATTGTGGTCGGTAGAGACTCTCATGCTGATTCATTATTCGATCCAAATATTGCGACATTTGAAGACGATGCCGGAACTTATAATCAAGGGGATGCGGCAGGATTCATCAAATTGAACGCATTAAGGTTGCGCATTGCAGCTAAGCGCAAACTTGGTCAGCTTAATTGAATAGCCAGGAATACTCGATAAAATGCACACTAGTATGTGTAAGAAATCTGGATCATTTGCTTAGTTTATATAGAAATAAAATGCCAACATTTGACATAGTTTCGGAAGTTGATAAGCAGGAAGTCAGGAATGCGGTTGAGCAAGTTAATAAAGAAGTAAGTGCGCGTTTTGACTTTAAGGGTTCGGATGCACGGGTGGAGCAGGCTGATTATCAATTAACGATATTTGCAGATGATGAATTCAAATTGGAGCAGGTTTTAGATATTCTCAGAATTAAATTGACAAAACGGAATGTGGATGTGCGATGTTTGGACAAGAATCCGATTGATAAAATTAGTGGGAATAAAGTAAAGCAGTTAGTGATAATTAAGACGGGGATTGAAGTAGGGCTAGCTAAAAGAATTATAAAAAATATTAAAGATAGTAAGCTTAAGGTGCAAGCCAGTATCCAGGGAGAAGTCGTGCGTGTAGTCGGTGCAAAGAAAGATGTGTTGCAGGATGTAATACAATTAGTAAAAAAATCAATTGATAGTTTTCCATTACAATTCCATAACTTTAGAGATTGATGGAGTTCGTTGATTATATTCTTCGTATAACGCAAGAAATGAATGGTAAAACATAGCAAGATACTGGTAAAATGATGCTTGTGTTAACGATGTTTGTCTTGACACAAAAATATAAACCCAATAGAATCCGCTCTCTTTTTTGATGCATCTTTCCTTTCGTGAAAATAAAGATGACGAATAATTAATTTTACGCCATTGGTAAAATAGAAATAGGGTTTAGCAATAGGTTAGTTGCAGACGGCTTAGAAGCCGTCGCAGTTTTTTAGGATATAGAAATGCCGACAATCAGTCAGTTAGTTCGAAAGCCGCGTATAGCTAAGCGGGTTAAAAGTAGCGTTCCTGCATTGGAAAATAGTCCGCAAAAGCGGGGTGTTTGTACAAGGGTATATACGACTACGCCAAAGAAGCCAAATTCTGCATTGCGCAAAGTAGCCAGAGTGAGATTGACTAATGGATTTGAGGTCTCGAGTTATATTGGTGGCGAAGGACATAATCTTCAGGAGCATTCGGTTGTGCTGATTCGTGGGGGGCGTGTCAAAGACTTGCCGGGTGTGCGCTATCACACAGTGAGGGGAAGTCTGGATACGGCGGGTGTTAAAGATCGTAAGCAGGGAAGATCAAAGTATGGTTCCAAAAAACCAAAAACTGCATAGAGTCTTATCTGAATATAACGCAAGTATTTATATAGTAAGAAACGAGCAGAAAAGTAATAAATCTGAAGAGGTTGCATAATGCCAAGACGTAGAGAGGTTCCAAAGCGGGAAATTTTACCGGATCCAAAATATCACAATGTAGAGTTAGCAAAATTTGTTAATGTTCTCATGACGAGAGGTAAAAAGTCGGTGGCTGAAAGAATTATCTATGGCGCACTAGAGCACATCGGGAAGAAAACCGGAAATGATCCGTTGGAAATCTTCACGCAAGCATTAACCAATGTGCGTCCAATTGTGGAGGTAAAGAGTCGTCGAGTGGGCGGTGCTAATTATCAGGTTCCGGTAGAGGTGCGTTCTGTGCGGCGTAATGCGCTAGCCATGAGGTGGCTTAGAGATGCTGCAAGAAAAAGAAGCGAAAAGTCAATGGATGCAAGGTTGGCGAATGAATTGACTGAAGCGGCTGAGGGGCGTGGAGGTGCAGTTAAGAAGCGTGAAGAGGTTCATAGGATGGCTGAATCTAATAAGGCATTCTCGCATTTTAGATTCTAGTTGAGGAAAACTGAAAGAGTAACATTCATTAATTGGATATTCGTAAGGCATTCAAACTGTGGCAAGAAAAACTCCTATAGAGCGTTATAGAAATATCGGCATCATGGCACACATTGATGCGGGTAAGACAACTACTACTGAGCGTGTGCTATTTTATACCGGCGTGTCGCATAAATTAGGCGAGGTTCATGATGGTGCGGCTACAATGGACTGGATGGAGCAGGAGCAGGAAAGAGGTATTACGATAACATCGGCTGCTACAACTTGCTTCTGGAGGGGGATGGGTGGTAATTATCCTGAGCATAGAATTAATATTATTGATACTCCAGGGCACGTCGATTTTACAATTGAAGTGGAGCGTTCGCTTCGGGTATTGGATGGAGCTTGTACAGTTTTTTGCGCGGTTGGTGGAGTTCAGCCTCAGACTGAAACAGTTTGGAGGCAAGCAAATAAATATAAGGTTCCGCGACTTGCTTTTGTGAATAAGATGGATCGCTCAGGCGCGAATTTTATGCGTGTTTATGAACAGATTAAAGCGCGACTTAAGGCAGTGCCGGTGCCGATACAGTTGCCGATAGGGGCCGAAGATAAATTCGAAGGTATAGTTGATTTGGTCAAAATGAAGGCTATTTATTGGGATGAAGAAAGCAGGGGGATGAAGTTTGAAGAGCGTGATATTCCTGAGGCGCTGCAGGTAGACGCGAAAGCCTGGCGTGAGAAAATGCTGGAATCGGCAGCTGAAGCCAATGAAGAGTTGATGAATAAATATCTAGAGAGTGGAGATCTGGATATTTCCGAAATAAAGTTTGGTTTGCGGATGCGGACAATTAACAATGAAATAGTGCCAATGATGTGCGGGACTGCCTTTAAAAACAAAGGAGTTCAGGCAATGTTGGATGCAGTTATAGATTATATGCCTTCGCCGACAGATATCGTGGCTGTTCAGGGTGAAAAGGAAAATGGTGAGGCGGACAAAAGAATAGCTGATGATGGCGAGCCTTTTTCAGCGCTGGCATTTAAGGTTGCAACAGATCCATACGTGGGGCAACTTATTTTCTTCAGGGTGTATTCAGGTATTGTGGTGTCAGGCGATACGGTTTATAACCCGATTAAAGGAAGAAAAGAAAGAATTGGCAGAATATTGCAAATGCATGCAAATCAGCGCGAAGAAATCAAAGAGGTGCGAGCGGGAGATATTGCTGCAGCGGTAGGTTTGAAAGATGTGGTTACTGGGGATACGTTGTGTGATACTCAAAATGTAATCACGCTAGAAAGAATGGATTTTCCAGAGCCTGTAATTCATGTTGCGGTTGAGCCAAAAACAAAAATAGATCAAGAGAAAATGGGTATGGCGCTCAATAGATTGGCTCAAGAAGATCCTTCATTTAGAGTTAGAACAGATGAGGAGTCTGGGCAAACGATTATTTCTGGTATGGGTGAGCTACATCTTGAGATTATTGTTGACCGCATGAGGCGTGAATTTGGCGTGGAAGCGAATGTGGGTGCTCCACAAGTGGCGTATCGTGAAGCAATAAGGAAATTAGTCGAGATTGAAGGGAAATTTGTAAAGCAATCCGGGGGGCGCGGGCAGTATGGTCATGTCTGGCTGAGAATGGAGCCAAATGAAACTGGTAAGGGTTTTGAGTTTGTGGATGAAATAAAAGGTGGAGCGGTGCCACGAGAATATATACCGGCAGTTGAAAAAGGATTGTTGGAGACACTTCCAAGCGGTGTGTTAGCAGGGTATCCTGTAGTGGACGTGAAGGTTACTCTCTTCGATGGTTCGTATCATGATGTGGATTCGAATGAGAACGCTTTTAAAATGGCTGCATCAATAGCATTTAAGGATGGTATGCGTAAAGCCAATCCAGCGTTGCTAGAGCCTATGATGGCTGTTGAAGTGGAATCGCCGGAAGATTTTATGGGAAATGTTGTGGGTGATTTATCATCAAGGCGCGGCATGATACAAGGAATGGATGATATTCCTGGCTTCAAAGTCATTCGAGCAGAAGTGCCACTTGCAGAAATGTTTGGTTATTCAACAGCATTGAGATCTGCAACACAGGGGAGGGCGACTTATTCGATGGAATTTAAGCATTATTCCGAGGCACCAAAGAATGTAGCGGAAGCTATAATAAGTAAGAAATAGTGAATTGTATAGAGTGTAAAAGGATAAGACATGGCAAAGAGTAAATTTGAGCGGTCGAAGCCACATGTAAATGTTGGAACGATA
>NZ_CADEGP010000005.1 GCF_902826915.1 uncultured Nitrosomonas sp. | reverse complement strand
CTTTCACAGATAGCTATCTTGCCTTAGACTACTTAGTCAACCCTGTACTGTCAAGGGTTTTTGACAGGCAAAATAAAACACGAGAAACTGCTTAGCACCAATCTTTTAATCGATTCAATAAATTGCACTGATGGACAACAATAAGCAACCGCAACTAAATCATGCCGATGCTTTTTTGCGTTGCATAAAATAAAAAGCAGCACCGCCACCCACCGCAACTAATAGCGCAATTTCCATTAATCCAAAACCACCACCGTGACTGCCATGTCCACCACCTTTTCCAACATTTAGTGGAATCTTTACTACCGTCTTAACATTGCCCACATCATCCTCTCTTTCCAACTGAATTGCATACTGGCCTTTCTCCTGGATATTAGCTGCGACCACAATAATTCCTGATCGATGCATTTCTGGAGGCATATATACGATGCCATGTTCAGTAACTCCGTGCCCCGCATGTTCATCATGATTCATGCCTTCATGATCCGAATCCGAATGATCTTCAACATCCGCTGATTTATGATCAGCAGCACTATTATGCTGTCCTTCACCATGTCCGTCATGCCCTTCTTTCACCAAGCGAACAGCCAAAAGCATTTGGCGCGCTTGTTGCGGCAACTCAACGGTCAAATTCACTTTACCAGTTTTAGGTAAATTTTCGCAGAATGAATGCATTGGCGGTATACCGCCCTCGGGCACCTCATAAGCGCTGAATGTTACTGGGAATTCACCCGTTTTAATCACACAGCCTCCCGCATCATGATGTCCTTCATGCGCCAACATCAACTGCGCGTGCACCGGCAATGCCAATAAAGAAGCTAAAATCACACCACAAAATTTTGTTGCCCAAATATTCCTAGAAACTGCCTTCATATTTTCTCCAAATTATATCTGCAAACCCAGTCTATTGATGTATGCCCAGTTATCTCAGCCAAACACAATGAATAAATTAAGCTCGGGATTGTATAACAAAAAAATTAGAATATTAATCGAAATTAAAATATTTGTAGAGTAAGTAATTATTGTTTGACAATAAGTATTTCTCAACAAATTCTTCTTCCACCCATTATCTATTTTACTGGCAGGTAGAATAAAGTAACACTTCTCAAAATGAATGAAATTTATGTAAAACTTACATGTTCGTTCAAAAGTATCGGCCATATACTGTGTTTCAGGCCAAAATTATAATAAAATATGCTCTTTATTAAGCCTCCATAATATTCATTCTGCTTTTCATTAAAAGGTCAATATGAAAAAAATTGTTCTCCTGCGCCACGGGGAAAGCACTTGGAATCAAGAAAATCGATTTACTGGTTGGACAGATGTTGATTTAACACCAAACGGCATTCAAGAGGCTCAAAATGCTGGACAGCTTTTACATGAGCATGGATTTACATTTGATATCGCCTATACATCAGTTCTCAAGCGTGCCGTTCGGACTTTGTGGATAGTACTGGATGAAATGGATCAGATGTGGATTCCGATAGAACATACGTGGCGATTAAATGAACGACATTACGGCGCACTCCAGGGCCTTAGTAAAACTGAAACAGCAGCTCAATATGGTGACGAGCAAGTTCTGATTTGGCGACGCAGCTATGATGTTAGACCACCCTCGCTAAGTATTGATGACCGGCGTTATGCCGGAACCGACCCACGCTATAAAAATTTGGCACGTGATGATATCCCTTTAACTGAGTGCCTTAAAGACACGGTTGCAAGATTTTTACCTTATTGGAACACAACTATTGCACCTCAGATCCAAGCTGGCAAAAGTGTAATTATTGTTGCACATGGAAATTCATTAAGAGCACTGGTTAAGTATCTAGATAATGTTTCCGACGTTGATATTCTCAATTGCAACATTCCTACCGGGATCCCGTTAATATATGAACTGGACGATAATTTAAAACCAATTCAGAACTATTATCTTGGCAACACGGCCGATATTCAGGAAGCAATGAAAATTGTAGCTAATCAAGGAAAGTCAGCTGTTTAAATATAGCCATCCGTTTATTCTGGTATATACATAATAAATAATGCATTAATTCAAATAAATCATACCATTCTGGAAACTAATACGTCTAATTTGATTCATCCGCAATGTGCTCATTCAGTGCTGTTAGTATGCGTGTTGACTTTTATTTGTCCGCCTTCAGCATTCTCAAGCAATCAAGAAAATCTCAAATTGTTACGTGAGCGCATCCAATTACTCCAAAAAGATTTAGCCAGTAAAGAATCATTAAAACAAGATACAACGAATATATTGCGTAAAACTGAGCAAGCAATCAATAATATCTCCCGCAAATTAACCAAACTTGTTACCGATGACCAACAAGCTGTTGAAGAATACAAACAATTACAAACTCGGCATCATATAATTAGCAAGGAAATTAAAACCGAGCAAAGTCGACTAGAAAAATTAATTTACCAGCAATACATCGGAGGGCAACACAATTATTTACACTTACTGCTGAATCAACATGACCCTAATCAAACTGCTCGGAACATCTATTATTACCAACAATTCGTACTTGCTCGTTCAGATAGCATTACAAATCTTAAAAAAAATCAACACGAAATTCTGACGCTCACTGAGCTAAGCCGTCATAAAAAAGCGGAGATTACTGCCATCCAAACCCAATATCACAATGAACGCAATAAGCTTGAGCAAGAAAGAAACAAACAGAAAAGCATACTATCACAGGTGTCTGGTAACATTACCCAAAAGCAACAAGAGCTTAACAAGCTTAAGGATGACGAAAAACGCATCACTCATTTAGTTAATGAGATTAATAAATTCCTTATTCAGGAAAAATCCAGCAGCGGTTCTCGAATTAACAATAAGCTCCCAGATGCCTCTACAACAAACACTCCATTTCCATCGCTCAAAGGTAAATTAAATTTACCTGTACGTGGGAAACTTGTTAATACTTTTGGCGGTCAACGTTCAGGTAAGCATATAACGTGGAAAGGTCTGTTTATACAGGCGCCTAAAGGTAGCGACGTTAAAGCCATTTCAGGTGGTAGAGTTGTATTTGCTGACGGGTTGCGAGGTTTTGGTAATTTGATAATTTTGGATCATGGAAACAACTATATGAGCCTTTATGGTAATAATACAACACTCCATAAACAAGTAGGTGACATGATTCGCGGCGGCGATACAATAGCTACCGTAGGAAATAGCGGTGGTGATGCAGATTCAGGTTTATACTTTGAACTTCGTCACAGGGGTAAGCCTTTTGATCCTTTGACTTGGATCAAAATAGAATGAATGCGGCAAGCCATTTACATAAATTCGATCAGTGCGGAGATAGCATCATGAGTAATACAATCAAAAAATCAGGCCTAATTCTAATTGGGGTAATCGCTGGAGTGATGCTCAGTTTGAATTTCTCCGCCATTGCCAAAAAAGAAAACATCGAAGCTATTCATCCACTACCGATCGAAGAATTACGTACCTTCGCTCAGGTCTTTGGCCGCATCAAAAGCGACTACGTCGAATCCGTAGAAGATAAAAAACTGATAACTGAAGCCATCAATGGCATGCTTGTTGGTCTGGATCCTCATTCTGCTTATCTTGATAAAGACGAATATAAGGAACTACAAATAGGAACACAAGGTGAGTTCGGTGGACTAGGCATTCAGGTAACGATGGAAGACGGTGTAGTAAAAGTGATTTCGCCCATCGAAGACACCCCAGCATTTCGTGCGGGTATTCAAACGGGCGATTTGATCGTTAAATTGGATGACACGGTTGTAAAAGGCATGACACTTAATGATGCGATCAAGCTCATGCGCGGAAAACCCAAAACCTCGATAAAAATTACGATATTACGAGAAGGTGAGTCAGAACCACTGGTTTTTAATTTAGTACGTGACATCATAAAAATTCAGAGCGTCAAATCGAAAATGCTCGAACCCGGCTACGCCTATATTCGAATCACGCAATTTCAAGAACAAACTGGCGAGAATCTAGCACAAGCGATCAGAACTCTATTTGGTGAAAACAAGAAAGAAATGAAAGGTTTAATATTGGATTTGCGCAACGATCCAGGTGGATTACTCAATGGAGCGGTTGCAGTCTCAGCGGCCTTTCTACCGGAAAATGCGCTGGTTGTTTACACAGAAGGCCGTAGTCCTGACGCAAAAATGAAATTACATGCCAACCCGGAATTTTATTTGCGCGGACCTGATAAGGATTATTTAAGGGGCTTACCTTCCGAAGTAAAAACTGTACCCATGATTACGCTGGTCAATGGCGGCTCCGCTTCAGCATCTGAAATTGTTGCAGGTGCCTTACAGGATCATAAACGCTCTGTCGTTATGGGATCACAAACATTTGGCAAAGGATCGGTACAAACAATACTGCCGTTAGGAAACAATACCGCGATTAAACTAACAACCGCGCGTTACTACACGCCCAATGGCCAATCTATACAAGCACAGGGTATTACGCCTGACATTCTGGATGAAGCTGACAACGGTGATGATCAACGCCTGCGTGAATCAGATTTGAATCGCCATTTGTCCAATGGCAAGAAAACCGAAAAGAAAGCAACTTCTGAAACAAAGAAAACAGAATCAAAACCTGCCGGTGGCAAGAAAGATAAAAAGAACAAAGATGAAAAAGATAATACTCCTATCGAATTCGGCTCGGAAGAAGACCAACTGTTAAAGCAAGCCATGAATTACTTTAAAGGTATCACCTTACCTTCTCCAAAAAAGAACGATGAAAGTGAGAGCTGATTAAGAGTTGATAAAGGCTTGTGAATGACCATCAACTCCTTCGATACAGCCGCCATATCCTGCTTCCGCAAATTGACATTGCGGGGCAGGAAAAGCTTAATCACTCACGCGCATTAATTGTTGGGGCAGGTGGCTTAGGTTCTCCTGTCGCGCTTTATCTTGCCGCCAGCGGAGTAGGTAATCTGACCATTTGTGACGGCGATCAAGTTGATCTGACTAACTTGCAGCGACAAATTATGCATGACAGCCAATCAATCGGCCTTGCAAAAGTTCTCTCAGCCAAGCAATCACTGGCCAGAATCAACCCGGAAATCAATGTCATTACAATTCATGAGCAAGTAGGGCCAGAGAAATTACTACAGCTCACAACAGAAGTTGATGTCGTGATTGATGCCAGTGACAATTTCAATACGCGATATGATATTAATCAGGCCTGTATCGCCAATAAAAAACCCCTCATCTCTGGAGCCGCAGTGCATTTTAACGGTCAGATCAGCGTGTTCGATCTGCGTCATGACGACAGCCCTTGCTATCACTGCCTATACCCAAACATCGGAAGTGGAGAAGATATGCCCTGCGCTATCATGGGCGTTTTCTCACCTATCGTAGGTATAATCGGCTCAATGCAAGCTGCAGAAGCATTAAAAATCCTGTTGAATATTGGAGCAAGTCTCAGTGGACGCTTACTATTACTCGACGGCCTCACGATGAATTGGCATTACATCCATCTACTTAAAGATCCGGCGTGCCCGGTATGTCGCGTACCAGTTTTAACAGAAAACCCAATCAGGCAATGAATTTTCTCGATTCAAAGAATTTCTGACGGCAACAGAGTCAATCGCTGAACCTCCCAGTCTGCCAGGGGATCACGCTCAAATTCACTTTTGACAAACTGACACCAGCGACCAATCACAAAGCACAATAATAAATTAGCTCGTGCCGTAACATTCATATTCTTATTTATCTGTCCCTCAGAAGCAGCAAACCGTAGCGCCTGCTTTAAAGTGGCTTCCAATCTGTCGTGCAACTGATTAACGCGCAATTGCAAATGCTCGTTTTCATTGATCAAGACGTCGTTCACCAAAATCCGCGTCATACCCGGATTCTTACGTGAGAATCCTAACAATAACAGCAATAAGTTTTCAATCTTTTGGATAGCAGAATGATCTTCTTGCAAAATCTTATTAATCAGCACAAACAGTGTCTTTTCGATAAATTCTATCAACGCTTCGAACATTTGCGATTTATTAGGAAAACAGCGATATACGGATGATTGAGAGATTCCCAGTTTATTGGCCAATGCTGCAGTCGTTATCTTGAGTCTCTGCGGATGTTCCAACATCCCCGCCAGCGCTTGCAGGATTTGATCCTTCTTTTCACTTATTTTTTCTGATGCAGATGAATGTTCCAATGAGATAACCGCAAAGAGAAAACAAAGTCGGGAATATAGCAAAATACTGGATCGGTGTGATAATTATTCCAATGTAGCAAGGCTTCTTGCCGATTGACATACCGTTAGATGCTTTGCAAACGGCCTAGCTCCGCTTGCGGATTTCGGACATGGGTGCTGAAATAAACTGAGTTAGGCGATTTCTTTTGGATATGCCGACGGTTGTAGCAGAGCTGCATTGACAATATCAGCGACCGACTGCCGGGTACTAATATGTTCTGTCAATAATGGAGTCCATGTAGTGTAGTTAAGCGGCCGCTAGATTTGCATAGTGAATCGCCCCGGATTTTCCGGAGACTGTTTGGTTTGAGTCAAGCTGCATCAGCTGACTCCTTTAATTGGCGATAATATTCCATTTCAAACTCTGCTGGTGGAATATTTCCAATCGGCTCCAGTAATCGATGATTATTGAACCAGTCCACCCATTCCAAAGTAGCAAATTCCACATCATCAATATTGCACCAGAGGCCACGATGCCTTATGACCTCAGTCTTGTATAATCCGTTAATTGTTAACGCCAGCGCATTGTCATAAGAATCTACGACACTGCCAACAGAAGCTTCAATATTAGCTTCTGCCAGGCGTTCCGTGTAGCAAATCGACAAACACCACCATCATTTCGGTCGGCGGTCGAGCTCCGCCTGCGCAAAATATGCCGATGCCTTACGTAATATCTCGTTGGCTCGCTTTAATTCCCGATTCTCCCGTTCCAATGCCTTGAGTCGCTCACGATCCGCAGTCAACATGCCGCCCCGAATTCCCTGATCAGTCTCTGCTCGTCTTACCCATATGAGCAATGTCTTCGCTGTACAGCCAATCTTTGATGCGATCGATTTGATCGCCGACCATTGCGATTCATACTCCTTTTGGCGTTCAAATACCAATCTTACCGCTCGTTCCTGTACTTCCGGTGAATAACTGATTTGATTCTTCATCTCTTCTTCCTCTCAAATCATTTTATCTCCAGAAAATCCGGGGCGATTCAGTCCTTTATATTTTCTATTATTTGAACGTGGAATTCTCTTTACTATTTTCAATAGAAATATAACAATTCATTATCTAGATTTTCATACTTTCAATATCAGGAGATATAAGATGTTTAAGCGCTCTCTTTCCGCTCAAAGAATTTGGCATCTAAAGTATCTTCCAGCTATCCTGGTCTTGTTTCTTTCCTTCACAATTGCCGCTCCAGCAGTAGCAGCAGGGTCACAGGCGCATCTGAAAGGCAGATTCGGCCTGCTGCACGACTGGCCTGTGATACCGATCGCAATGATGCTGATGCCGGATGGGCGAGTAATTGCTTACGGAACCGATACTGTGGGCACACAGATTGGCAATCTGCTCTATGTTATCTGGGATCCATCACTCGGCATTGGGGCCAATGCGTTTGAGACATTACCTAACACAACTCTTACCGACATTTACTGCGCTGGTCAGGCGCATCTTCCAGATGGCCGGGGTCTTTTCTTTGGTGGTGACGCTTTTTTGAACACGAAGAGACAGTATGCTCACAATAATGTAAATATTTTTGACTCGTCTACCGATACCCTGACACACCTTCCCCAGAATATGACGTTTAAACGTTGGTACGCGACTGCAGTGACGTTGCCCAATGGTGAGCATGTCGTGATGGGGGGCCGTAACAGCAGGGATTTTCCAGGAACACCCACCATACCTGCTACGGTAGCAACTTACTCACCGACGCCAGAAGTGCGTGCGAAAAATGGTCGTTGGCGTACGCTTAATTCAGCAACCAGTAATGCTGCTTACGGAGCACTGGGCGGCACTGGAGAAGCCTGGTTTTATCCCAGGGCTTGGGTAAACCCACAAGGCAAGTTGTTTATTCTCGGACACGACGGCGCAATGTACAAGCTCAATACATCAGGCACCGGCACGCTCTCAAAGTATCTATCAACCATAACACCGGGTATTAACAGCTTGCCAAGCATAATGTACGCCCCTGGCCGCATACTATCCGTTCGCGACAATCGCACAGCGCTTGTTGTCAACATCAATGGTAATGGTGAACCTGTCGTGACTTCGGGCGGCACTCTGGCAAAAAATCGTCAATACAGCAATGCGACAGTACTTGCCAATGGTTCCGTCTGGGTCAATGGCGGATCATCAACCGGCAACGATTTAGCAGGTGCAGCACTGGACTCTGAACTTTGGAATCCCAACACAAAAATATGGAAATCGACAGCAAGAGCGGCCACCCCTCGCTTGTATCATTCAACTTCACTGCTTCTTCCGGATGCAAGCGTGATTACTGGAGGCGGCGGCACGCCCGGCCCTTTAACTCAGCTTAATGGTGAAATTTACTACCCACCTTACCTATTTAAAAAAGATGGGAGCGGTCAATTCTCTCCTCGACCGGTCATTGTGGATGCCCCAACAACCATGTTGGGCTGGAATGAGCAATTTTCTATCGAAGCTACTGAAAATATTTCCAGAATCACGTTGGTACGCATTGGTGCTACTACGCATGCATTCAATAATGAAACCCGTTTCTTTAACCTGCCGACCGCGCAAAAAGGCAATCCTATCGTAACAGTAAAAACCCCTGCCTCAGCCAATGCAGCTCCTCCGGGCTTCTATATGCTTTTCGTATGGAATCTTGACGGAATACCATCAGTGGCTAGAATCATACAAATTGGCTGAATTGCCAATTCGCGGTGAAACACCCCCGCTATCGGGTACTTCGCCGCTTGGTGCGGCGAAGTACCTTATTGAGCGTTCGCCAATTCAGCCCGGATTTTCTGTAGCTTAGGGTCATCCGGCAACACAGACTCCGCTCTTTGCAAATAAAGCTTAGCCGCACCGAGTTTACCTTCAGTCTTTGATTTTTCAATAAACTGAATATACCGATCCACCATCCGCTGTAATCCTGCAAGCGCTTCTGCGTTATTGGATTCCATCGTCAGCACCATCTGGTAGTATTTATAGGCATTGTCTCTTGCAGGTGTGGTGAAGCGCTCTGCTTTCATGGCTTTTTCAGCAGCCACCAAATGTTTCTTAATTAAACCTGCATCCATTGGTTTTACCGGCGAGTTCTGCTGCGTGGATTGAGGCGACGATGCATCATCTGCCGCCGCTAATGGCTGAGCGTTATCGGATACCGGTTTGGTAGCTTCTCTAGCATTACGTGCCGGTTCAACAATCGCTAAACTCTCTGGGAAAGGTATGCCTTCTGCTGGTTGATTCTCGGCCTCATTCAATACTTCTTGCGCAGTCTTGGATATTTTGTCTGAACTGGATTCTGGGTTTGCTTCAGTTGCAACCGAAGCAACGGATGAGTCTTCTTTTGTCTCTGGAGTGCCAGTAACTTTGCCTGGATTGCGTTGAAATAAGGGCTCAGTGGCAACAATACCTGATCCGTCATCCGATGATCCCGCAGGATTTTCGTCGAACCACAAGCCAACTGCTACCAGAGCAACGATACCGGCCATGACACCCATCAACAGCTTGTTATTAGCAGCCGAACGGCTATGCGCAACTGGCTCTGTAGCCATCTGTTTTGCGGCTGAAGTTTTCGTTCCACTGGCATGCTCTGATTTCAGCAGCGCCAAAATCTCCTCTGCCGATTGCGGCCTATCCTGATATTCTGGCCGCAACATCCACTGAACCGCTTGCAATAATTCGGCACTATAGGCAATGTCCGGAGACCCGGAAAGATCGCTCATTGGATCGGATTCCCCCCGGCCTAAGATCGTTTTCCTGGTCTGTGCTGCAACAGGTGACTGATGTGTCATGCAAGCATAGAGGATTGCACCCAATGCATAGAAATCGGTTGCAGGTCCTGGTTTATTGTCGATTTCATATTGCTCCGCAGGCGCATAACCGATGGCTAATTCCTCAGCGAACCGTGAAGTGCGCGCAGCGATCGCCAATCGTGCTGCAGTAAAATTGATCAGTAATGGTTCGCCATCTTTACCGATAAGAATCACCGCCGGCTGAATACCGCCGTGCACGATTTTGTGTTCGTGTATTTTCTGCAAGGCACTCAGAACCGATACTAATATGAATTTTAATTCGGTCTCTGCCAAGGATGCTCGTGCCTCTAATAGCTTGGAGAGCGGCATACCTTCCTGGGTGCCCATAATCAGATAAGCCGTTCCATTCAATGAGAGAATATTTTCTGTTACAGCAATATTAGGATGCTCAATCTGAGTCAGAATCTCGGCCTGATCCAGAAATGCCTTTAATCCATAATCAAACTTTTCTTTATCCGTTAAAAATTTAGGTTCAACACCAAGACCATCCATCGCGCGTATGGCGAAATCGTGAGGAAAATATTCGCGTATTTTCACCCGTTCTTTAAGATGATGATTCCAGGCACGATAAGTGATATCAAATGAACCGACTTTTGCAACGCCCTTGATTTCATAGACGCCAATTTGAGTGCCCTCAGGCAGAATTTGATCGTGTATTTGTGTCATGATAGGTATTATCCCTGTTACTAATATCAGTTAGGTGTCAAATTTTTATTATGTGTTATGTGCACCTTAAAACTGCAATGTTAACAATAAATGTTTTCGATGAAAGTTAGTTTTTCAACAGCCTGCTAAACGGCAATCATATATTGAGCCGACATAAGCATTATGACACCAATGGAATAGAATCACTTTAGAGTTTCCAAAAAGATGGCTTGCCAAGTTTAATGACGTATTAGTAAACTTTAGGTTAATTCAGAAAAGCCTGAGGGATGCTAAAAACACAGTTTGCTGATTTGCTAAGGACTTATGGCAACTCATCGAATATTATTAATATCTGCCAACCCAGAGTCACAATAATCATGGACCAGAATAAAAAAATAAAAGTACTATTTGTCTGCATGGGCAATATTTGCCGGTCCCCAACCGCGGACGCCGTATTCCGGCATATCGTCAATACCGCCGGCATGGGTCACATGATAGAAGTGGATTCCGCGGGCACGCATGCCTACCACATTGGCAACCCGCCGGATCATCGCGCACAGCATACGGCATTACAGCGTGGATACAAAATGGACGAATTACGCGCTCGTGCGGTGCAATCGAGTGATTTTGAGGAATTCGACTACATACTTGCCATGGACAACGAAAACCTCGCATTATTGCGGCAGCGCAGTCCTCAACATCATCACGGCAAGATCCAATTATTCATGCAATATGGCGAGAACACCCCTGCGACTATCGAAGTGCCTGACCCTTATTTCGGAGGGCAGCAAGGATTTGAACAAGTGCTGGATATGGTCGAAGAAGCCAGCCGTGGTCTGCTGGTGCATCTGCGCAATCACAAAATATAGCAAGGACAAATTTCAATGAAAACAAGCGCTGCAATAGCCTGGAAAGCCGGTCAGCCCTTAACGATCGAACAAGTCGATTTGGCAGGCCCGAAATCCGGTGAAGTACTGATCGAAATCAAAGCCACCGGCATTTGTCATACCGATTATTACACACTATCCGGCGCTGATCCCGAAGGTCTTTTCCCGACCATCCTGGGTCATGAAGGTGCCGGTGTAGTGGTGGATGTCGGGCCCAACGTAAAATCGTTGCGTAAAGGTGATCATGTCATTCCACTCTACACCCCGGAATGCCGCGAATGTAAATTTTGCCTTTCCCAAAAAACCAACTTGTGCCAGGCGATTCGCAGCACCCAAGGTCGCGGCCTGATGCCGGACAGCACCTCGCGTTTCTCAATCGATGGAAAACCGCTATTCCACTACATGGGCACATCGACGTTCTCCAATTACACCGTGGTACCGGAAATCGCGCTGGCAAAAATCCGCGAAGACGCTCCTTTCGATAAGGTGTGCTATATCGGCTGCGGCGTCACGACCGGACTCGGTGCGGTGATCTACACCGCCAAAGTCGAGGCCGGCGCGAACGTGGCCGTGTTCGGTCTAGGCGGCATCGGTTTGAATGTGATTCAGGGCGCGCGCATGGTCGGCGCCGACAAAATCATCGGCATCGATATCAATCCGGGACGCGAAGCGATGGCGCGCAAATTCGGCATGACGCGTTTCATCAACCCGAACGATGTACCGAATATCGTCGATGCCGTGGTGCAACTGACCGACGGCGGCGCGGATTACAGCTTTGAGTGCATCGGCAACACCAAAATCATGCGCCAAGCACTGGAATGCACGCACAAAGGCTGGGGACGCAGCATCATCATCGGCGTGGCCGAGGCCGGTGCCGAAATCAGCACGCGCCCCTTCCAACTCGTCACCGGTCGCAAATGGGAAGGCTCCGCCTTCGGTGGCGCGCGCGGACGCACCGATGTACCCAAAATTGTGGATTGGTATATGGAAGGCAAAATCGATATCGATTCGCTGATCACCCACACCCTGCCGCTGGACAAGATCAATGACGGCTTTGACTTGATGAAAAGCGGTGAATCGATTCGCTCCGTGGTGATTTACTGATCATGACATCACTCGAAACTCGTAACCAGCACGGCTGCTTTGATGGCATCCAGAGCTACTATCAACATTCGTCGGAAACTATCGGTTTGCCGATGCGCTTTTCGGTGTATCAACCGCCGCAGGCAAAAATTCAACGCGTTCCGGTACTATTTTTTCTCGCCGGACTCACCTGTACCGAAGAAACCTTCATGATCAAAGCCGGTGCGCAGCGTTACGCAGCGGAGTACGGCCTGATGCTGGTATCGATGGACACTAGCCCGCGCCAGACCGGCATTACCGGTGAAACCGACGGCTGGGATTTTGGCGCAGGCGCGGGATTTTATTTGGACGCAACGCAACCGCCGTGGTCGAAGTATTACCGCATGGAAAGTTACATTACCCGGGAACTACGCCAGATCATTATCGATCACTTCCCCGCAGATCCGAGTCGCGCCGGTATTTTCGGTCATTCGATGGGCGGCCACGGCGCATTGATGTTGGCGCTGCGTTATCCCGAGTTGTTTCGCTCGGTATCCGCATTCGCGCCAATTTGCGCACCGATGCAATGCCCGTGGGGGCAAAAAGCATTCCGCAATTACCTGGGTGAAGATCAACAAAGCTGGCGTCAGTACGATGCCACCGCGCTGATCCAGGATGGTCGCCGTATTCCAGATTTATTGATCGATCAGGGTTTGGACGATCAGTTTCTGGCGCAACAACTGTACCCGGAAAACCTGGAAAAAGCGTGCCGCGAAGCAGATCAAAAGCTGACGCTGCGTTTTCATAACGGGTACGATCACAGCTATTACTTTATCAGCACATTTATCGACGATCATTTGAAATATCATCGCGATGCGTTGTTATGATCATAAGTAATGTCAACACTTCATTTTTTGCTCTTATTTTTCTTGATTCGAGACCCCATTTTCTTGCCATTTTTTATGAAGAGATTTTGAATTATAAGGAATTTAGAATGAGAGTTAGTGTAGAAATTGGTGATTATCGCGAACCAGAAAATAACAAACCACAAGAAGTTGAAATCTACTGCGATAAAGAAGGATTGGAATATTTAATTAAAGAATTATCCAAATTAAAAAATAATGGCGATCACGCTCATTTTATGACCCCTTCGTGGGGAATGAATGATTTGAGTAAAAATAAGTTTGTAGCTAAAAATGACCTTGTACATCATTTAAAGCTAACATTAATCGAGTAATTCGCTAAGTAATGAACTCTGCCTCCAGTTAGAGGAACGATAGGGTCAGGTGCATAACTAAGAATTTCTTGTTTTTGCGAAGAATCACTCTGCGAGACCGAGAAAATTTTGCAGCACGCCAATGGGGTCAAGTCTATAACTAAGAATTTTTTGTTTTTGCAAACAGTCTCAATAGGATCATCGATTTGGTTGAGACTGTCTCCTTTGCGGGTGCGGCGGGTGACATCAAATTCAGAGAAATTCATGAACACCAATTCAATTGCATGATTTAAAATGGGATTATATCACCTCACTCTTCTCAATGAGACTTTGTCCGTGCAAAGGTTTCTAGATGCTAGTGTATTTCCTATGGCCGCACTCATAATTTTGGTTCTTACCCGGTAACAATCGAAGGAATTCTGATTCAAGGTGTTTGGCTTTGAGGCCTGGTACCGATTGCGGTTGTCAGGAAATGGCGCGAAATGCAACGTTTTACCATGGCAATCATCTGGCTTTCCTCCATGCCTGTCACCTCCTGATAGAGCGCTGGGGCGATCGACACAAAAATACGTAATAACTGTGGATCAAAATGACTGCCGCTATCACGTTCAAGTTCGGCAAGAGCGTCATGCACCGTCCATGATTCCTTATACGGGCGTTTGGAGGTCAGCGCGTCGAACACGTCAACAATGGCGAATATTCGCGCATTCAACGGAATCGCTTCGCCCTCGAGTCCTTTCGGGTAGCCGCTGCCATCGTATTTTTCGTGATGAAAATGAGCCACATCACAAGCACCACTGAGCCAACTGGATTGTTTTAATATATCCACGCCCAGCGTGACATGCGTTTTCATGATCTCAAATTCCTGTGGGGTCAGCTTTCCCGGCTTTAGCAGAATCGGGTCGCGAATGCCGATCTTGCCGACATCGTGCAAGAAAGCGCCCGTGATCAGATTGAGGATATTTTCATGACGCAGTCCGACCGCCTCTCCCAGCCGGAGGGCATAAAAGGTAACGCGGTAATTATGGCTGTTGGTATCGGAATCGCGCTCCGCGATGGCGCAGCCCATCACATTCATCAACTCCAGATTTCCAGTTAAAAGATCAGTGGAAAGTTTAGTCAATTCCCGATTGAGTGTCAGTACAATCGGATACATCAAAAGGGTAGTAAAAGTGATGCTAAGGGCAATCAGTAACAGTGTGTGCAACAGTTCATCCTTGATCGAATCCTGAGTTTCCTGATCAATCTGGTAGATGCCCTCGAAATAACCGATTAATGCATGCTGCGGCCCTTTTATCGGGACCAGCATAAGCAGCAACAGCTTGCCCTGAGTGAAATGAAATTCCTGAAAAAAGTCACCACGCTGGGGGAATTGATGGCGGTGGCTATTGATCCATTGCTCAGTTGTCTCTTGTCCCTGACGGACTGCTTCGATCTTTAGCTGCTTATTGACATCATAGAGCTCAACCACGAGAAAATTGCGCTTAACCAATTGTTGCGCCAGATTGGTCAGGTGCTGATAAGTCGATCCATCCAGCTGTTCTAAATCAGAAGGGATTTCACCGCTGAGTACGCCAGATTCCTTTAACGCAAGCGCATGAACGAATTGCTGGAAGCGCGAAATTTCAAGCCATAGAACGATGCTTCCAATCGTGAGACTGAGAAAAAGCCATCCCAGAAACAAACGAAGCAGGATTTTTCGATGAACAAACTGACTGGTGGCAAGTGCCTCTTGTGAATCAGCTTTAACATCAATTACACTTGGAGCGGTGGGTTTTGCTTCAGTCATATTCTGATTTCCTCGCTAGAAATCACATCGACATTTGATGGCAGATGAGCAATGTATCAAGTCGTGCGATAAAAGTACACTACTCAATATTTTTAGATGCACATGATTCTACGTGACCCGCAAGGAACGTCCAAGCATCGCTTGTGGTATGATTTTCGATCATAGCTGGAGGATTGAGATGCGCGCTGTTTTTTTGGATTTTGGTTCTGTAACTCGCGGCGATATGGATTGCGCGGCGCTGGAGCGAGCAGTATCACCGTGGCAGTATTATCATGACTCTTCCGAACAGGAGGTGCAGGAAAGAATCCGCACGGCCGAGGTGATCGTCAGCAACAAGGTGTTTATCGACCGCGCAGCAATCGTTGCGGCGAAACATCTGAAACTCATCTGCGTGGCGGCAACCGGGTATAACAATGTCGATTTCGCAGCTGCTGGTGAATGCAATATTCCGGTGTGTAATGTGCGTGGTTATGCTACGCCCTCAGTAGTGCAGCACGTGTTTATGCTGATGCTGAATCTGGCGCGCCATTTTGTGGATTATCAGGAGCTGATGGAACGCGGCGGCTGGCAAGCGAGCCAATTTTTCTGTCCATTGGATTTTGATATTCAGGAGTTATCCGGAAAAACATTGGGAATCATCGGTTTTGGTGAATTGGGTAAAGCGGTGGCTAACGTGGCGCACGCATTCGGGATGCAGGTGCTGATCGCGGAGCATAAAGGCAAACCGCCACGCTCTGGCAGAACCGCGTTTGACGACGTGTTGCGGCGGGTGGATTTTGTTACGCTGCATTGCCCATTGTCGCGGGAAACGCAACACCTGATCAGCCGCAGAGAATTGGATCTACTGAAACCTTCTGCGTATCTGATCAATACCGCGCGCGGTGGTTTGGTCAATGAAGTCGATTTATTGCAGAGCTTATCCAATGGCCGGATTGCCGGTGCTGCGATCGATGTGATCCAGGAAGAGCCGCCGAACAAGGATAATCTGATACTGCGGCAGCAACCGGGCAACCTGATTGTTACGCCGCATATCGCCTGGGCTAGTCGGGAATCTAGACAGCGTTTGCTGGATCAATTGGCAGGCAATATCGAGAATTTTTTCCAGGATAAGCCTTTTAATCAAGTAGCTGGTTCAGATAGCAAAGTGATATAGCGAAAAATCAAAAGAACATGAAATCTAGCAAAGTTTAATCCGCGAATTCAAATTGCTGGTAGCGATTTTTAATTATTCTGCGCATAATAAACATCGGGTTATTTAAGGCTATGTAACAATTAACTGTTGATTTTTACAGTACTCTGATGACAAATGACTTTTTAATTACCATGAAACGACATAACCAATTGTTTACAAAAAAATCATGTGATTCTATAAGTCATTCTCAATAATCAGCTGTGACATAGCCTTATTTAAATAGTAATAGTAAACTTTCAGGAACGACTATGAACCATTAGCTACTAAGGAAAGTGATTACATTACACAATGCGTATTTGCGATAACAAGCAAAGAAAATCTAAGATATTTTTACTTGAAAGGGGAAGCGAATGAAAATACTAAAATGGTTGAAACAAATTGCTCTGGCGGTTGGTTTCGTAGTGACGCTAGGTGGAGTGAGTCATGCAGGTGCATCAGGATCAGTTTTCATAAAAACCCTTGGTCCGCTCGATTCCTTTACGGTAGATATTGCGAGTTCTAACAGGACCGATGGTATGATCCAGAGCCTGCGGTTTGATTTGTCGGGCACGCAGTGTGGTAACACGGGATGCGTACTCGGAGAACCGTTGGTGTTTAGTGTCTTGCAAGATTCTGGTTTCGCTCATGATCCCGCTGGTGATGGGGTTTCATCTCCGTTTGGCGTGCATAATGCGCTGCATTTCGGTTTTAACTTCACCGGTTATGATCCGCTCGATAAATTTCAGTTTTTGTGGGATCCCGACGTTGCGAGTAACAGTGACTATGCCGCGATAGTATCCGATCTGATCGGAATGGTGATTAGAGCATCCGTCATTTTTCCCGATAATTCAACTCTGATCTATTCTGGGACCATGGCGGTAGTGGGTTCCGATGTTGCAGTCAATCTCCTTCCTGTTCCAGAGCCGAGAGTTTATGCCATGCTGGCTGTTGGACTGGGTTTACTTGGTTTCATCAGATACCGCCGTAAGATCGCCTAATTGATCAGGTACAGGTTAATAAAACTATCTGCATTGTTGCCGCGGAAACATTCTTCAACAGCCTATTTAAGCAGTAGGTTATCTTGAGAAGTCGGCGCTCCATTACACGGCTTTTAGAGCAAAGAAGGCTGAAATGATTGCCGGTCATTGGTTGTTCCTCATCCCTGTTATAGTTACTCTGTGTGTCATTTGGAATTAATACATGTATCCGCCACCAAGTGGTACAAAATATGGAGTTATTAGAATGCAGCACTGGATTTTTCTTTCAATCGCGATTATCAGTGAAGTGATTGCAACCTCATTTCTTAAGGCATCCGAAGGATTTACTCGCTTGTGGCCGTCGCTCGTAGTGATTGTGGGCTATGTGCTAGCCTTTTATTTGCTTTCGTTGACACTCAAAACCATTCAGGTCGGGGTGGCTTATGCTATTTGGTCCGGCGCAGGATTGGTATTGATTGCGCTGAGCGGTTGGATCTTTTTCGGGCAGTCGTTGGATATCCCTGCTGTGATTGGCTTAGTGCTAATCGTTGCAGGGATTGTGGTGATTAACATGTTTTCGCAGACTGTTTCACTTTAACAGACTGTTGAAAAACTAACTGCATTGCCGCTGCAGTGTTAAAAACAGGTTCAAAATTTTCATTTATTAGGCATAAACTGCGCTTTTCACCTGTTTTTCCTCGCATCAGCTGCTTCGAAAACATTTTTCAACAGCCCGTTAAACTGAATAAATCAAGTCAGTCTAATCTCCGGGTTATTCTTTCCAAGAAAAAATAACCCCCGCCAGTGGCGGCAGCGTAATTGCCATTGAATTGGCAAATCCCATCCAGGGGATCGATATACTGTCAATATTACCTAAGTTGCCGACATTGCTGCCACCGTAATAAGTGGAGTCGCTATTAAAGATTTCTTGATAAGCGCCGGCAGCTGGTACACCGATGCGATAGCCGGTGCGTGGTACCGGAGTAAAATTGAGAATGATCAACACAAATGTTCCGTCGATGGCGCGCCGCAAATAAGCGATTATCGATTGATCGGCATCTTGGCAGTCGATCCAGTGAAAACCTTCGGCAGTAAAGTCAAGTTGATGTAAAGCCGGGGTATTTTGATAACAATGATTCAAATCGCGCACAGCAGCTTGCACCCCGGCATGTGGTTGTTGCTCCAGTAAATACCAGTCAAGTTCGTGACTCACGCGCCATTCGCGTTGCTGTGCGAATTCATTGCCCATGAAATTGAGTTTTTTTCCTGGACAAGTCATTTGATAGACCAGTAACAAGCGCACATTGGCAAATTTTTGCCAGGAATCTCCGGGCATTTTGTTCCAAAGTGAACCCTTGCCGTGCACCACTTCATCATGCGAAAAAGGCAACACAAAATTTTCGGTATACGCATAGAGCTGGCTGAAAGTCAGCTGTTCGTGATGATAGCGCCGGTGAATCGGATTTTGCTGTATATAAGAAAGCGTATCGTGCATCCAACCCATGTTCCATTTCATCGAGAAACCCAAACCGCCGACATAGGTAGGGCGCGACACACCCGGCCAAGCAGTGGATTCTTCCGCCAGTGTGAGTGCGCCAGGAAATTCTCCGTGCACCATGATATTCAGCTCGCGAATAAAATCAATCGCCTCCAGATTTTCTCGCCCACCATATTTGTTTGGCAACCATTCGCCATCCTTGCGTGAATAGTCGAGATAGAGCATCGAAGCCACCGCATCGACGCGCAGTCCATCCAAATGAAATTCGGATAGCCAATAATGAGCGCTGGACAGAAGAAAGGATTTCACTTCATTGCGGCCATAGTTGAAGATATAGGTGCCCCAATCCTGATGAAACCCCAGGCGTGGATCCTCGTGTTCATACAAGGCGGTGCCGTCAAAACGCGCCAGCGCAAAAGTATCCTGAGGAAAATGCGCGGGTACCCAATCCAGAATCACGCCGATTCCCGCCTGATGACAGGTATCCACGAAAAACCGGAAATCATCCGGCGAGCCAAAGCGGCTGGTGACGGCAAAATATCCCGTCGTTTGGTAACCCCAGGACTCATCCAACGGATGTTCCGAGACGGGCATCAACTCGATATGGGTATAACCCATCTCCGCCACGTAAGGCAATAGATGCGTTGCCAGTTCCCGATAGGTATAGAAGTGTCCGTCCGGATGCCGTTTCCATGATCCGGCGTGAATTTCAAGAATATTCAGCGGCGCATGCAGCCAATCCCAATCGGATCTACGTGACATCCAAGTAGTATCTTGCCAATGATAGGCCTTATGCACGGGGATCAACGCGGCCGTGTTGGGGCGCAACTCGTATTGCTGGGCAAAGGGATCCGTCTTGACAAGAATTTCACCGCTATCGCGATTGCGAATTTCAAATTTGTAATGAATGCCGGAAGGTAATTCCGGAATAAACAATTCCCATACACCGCTGGCGTGATGCACTTTCATCGGATGCATTCGGCCATCCCAGCGATTAAAATCTCCTACGACGCTGACGCGCTCTGCATTTGGTGCCCATACTGCGAAGCGCATTCCATCAACACCGGCATTCTTGGTCGACTGGGCCCCCAGCATGCGATATGCCTGCCATAACTTACCTTGATTGAATAAATACAAATCATGATCAGAAATTTGTGGCATAAAAGCATAGGGATCGTATGCTTCATAGACGGCATGCTTTGAGTCTTTCCCTTCAATGCGCAAGCGGTACGGCATGGTCGGCATCGATTCGCCGCGCCATTCGAAAACTCCTTCAGGATGAGCGCATTGCATCGGCTCATAGCCGATGGATGTTTTGATCCATACCTGTGCATCAAAGGCACGAAATACGCGCACTAAAACTTGATTATGTTCTCTATGTAATCCTAAATATGCATAAGGATCATGGAGCTTTGCGTTGAGCAGTGCATGTAGCAGATAATTGGGTTTGCTCGTGGTCATCACCTTTAATATGGAGTTAGCAGATGCGGCTTGGATTATAACCTGTCTATTCTTTGACAAAAGGCAATTAAATTCGAAGCAGTCTGTAAGAAAGTGCCATAATACGATAACATATTCACATAGAGGCAAAAGGGCTATTAATTGCTATGGATAAAAATGAACCTGTACATGCAAATGAATCCCAGACGAAATACAGTACCAGCAGCCGTTTTCGTAGCAACATCACACATGAAACACTGGCATTGATACTAGCGGGTGGGCGGGGTAGCCGTTTACATCAATTGACCGACTGGCGCGCTAAACCGGCGATGCCTTTTGGTGGAAAATTTCGCATCATTGACTTTCCTCTGTCCAATTGTGTTAACTCAGGTTTTCGGCGTATAGGTGTAGTGACCCAGTATAAAGCACAGAGCCTGATTCGCCATATTCAACATGGCTGGAGTTTTCTCGATGGACGTTTTAAGGAGTTTGTCGAGCTACTTCCGGCGCAGCAGCGAACTGCCGATGGAACATGGTACCAAGGGACAGCCGATGCGATATTTCAGAATATCGATATTTTACTGCGCCACGATGCGAAATATGTATTGATTCTGGGTGGGGACCACATTTATAAAATGGATTACAGTAAGCTGCTGGCTGAACATATCGAGAAATCTGCGGATATGACGGTGGCTTGTCTCGAAATTCCACAGCAAGAAGCCAGTGCTTTTGGTGTGATGGGCGTCAATGACCAATGGCAAGTAACCAGTTTTATTGAAAAACCGGCTCAGCCCGTGTCGATACCCGGCCAACCTGAGAAAGCGTTGGTAAGTATGGGCATATATATATTTAATGCCGATTTTCTCTATGAACAATTAATTCGCGATCATCAAGATCATGATTCATCGCATGACTTTGGTAAAGATTTGATTCCGTATTTGGTGCCTCGTTATCGCGTCTTTGCGCATCGATTCATGAATAGCTGCGTTAATATGGCATCCGGAATACCGTATTGGCGTGATGTTGGAACAGTGGATGCATACTGGGAAGCCAATGTTGACCTGATTTCCGTCACGCCGGAGCTTAATCTGTACGATGATGACTGGCCCATCTGGACACACCAGGAACAATTGCCTCCGGCAAAATTTATTTTTGATGATAATGACCGACGTGGCCAGGCATTGGACTCATCCGTATCCGGTGGATGTATTATCAGCGGTGCTACCGTTCGTCGTTCCTTGCTGTTCTCCAACGTGAAAGTCAATAGCTTCAGTCATGTAGAGGATTCGGTCATACTTCCCAATGTGGAAATTGGTCGCCATGCACAACTACGGCGTGTTGTGGTGGAAAAGAAATGCGTGATTCCTGAAGGATTAACCGTTGGATTTGATCCTGAGCAGGACCGCAAGCGGTTCTATGTTACCGAAAAAGGCATTACGTTAATTACACCAGAAATGCTAGGGCAGGAAATACATAATGTATGTTAACAAAGATTGAATAAACATTTCAAATAACGCTGAGCGGCACATAGTGCCAAGCATATTCGTTTTTATGCCAGAAACTTAACTGACTCAGTAAGAGTCTGTAATTATTAACCTAATAAATATTATTTTTTATAATGAAGCAAATAAATCTTGTCTTGTTATGGCATATGCATCAACCGGACTATCGGGATTATGTGACTAATCAATTTGTATTGCCTTGGGTGTATCTGCATGCCATTAAGGACTATACCGATATGGCTTATCATTTGGAATCGCATCCAAAAACCAAGGCAGTTGTCAATTTTGTGCCGGTACTGTTGGATCAGCTGGAAGATTTCACACAACAATTCTCTACCAAGCAAGTACACTGTCCTTTGTTACGCCTGCTAGCAACACCTGAGCTCGAAAACATTACGATGCAGGATCGACTGTATTTATTTGACAGTTGCTTTCTCAGCAATCATGAGAACATGTTGCAACCGTACCCAGCTTATAAGCGCTTGCATGAACTTTATCAAGTTTTCAACAAAGTAAGTGAGCGTGAGTTAAAGTATTTTTCGGGGCAATATCTGGCTGACTTAGTGGTTTGGTATCACTTGGCGTGGATGGGAGAAAGTGTACGACGAAACAACGAGTTTGTGATGAAATTGATGGCTAAAAATCAGGAGTTTAACCATGAGGATAGACTACAGCTCTTTACTTTAATTGGAGAATTAATTGCGGACCTGATTCCACGCTATCGCAAGCTTGCTGAGTCTGGTCAGATTGAATTATCCACCACGCCTCATTATCATCCGCTCGCGCCGCTTCTGATTGATTTTACTTCTGCTCAAGATAGTCAACCTGATGTCACCCTACCCGTGCATAACATCTATCCAGGTGGGCGTAGCCGTGTAGCATTCCATTTGTCGTCTGCAGTCACCAGTCACACACAGCGTTTCAATGAAAAGCCTGTCGGTGCCTGGCCTGCTGAAGGCGCTTTATCAGCCGCATTAATAAAGATCCTGGCAGAACAAGGTTGTCAGTGGAGTGCTAGTGGGGAAGGTGTGCTGGTCAATAGCTTACGTGCATCATATCCTGATAAACCACTTTCGGATCGAAATCACTATTTATATCATCCTTACCGGATAGATGGAGAATCAAAAGACGTCATTTGTTTTTTCCGCGATGATCAATTATCTGACTTAATCGGTTTTGAATATTCCAAATGGTTTGGTCGTGATGCAGCTGAAAATTTTGTGCAATCTTTGGATCACATCTATCACAACACATCAGCTCAGGAAAATCCGATTATCAGTGTTATTCTGGATGGTGAGAATGCCTGGGAATCATATCCCTATAACGGTTTCTATTTTCTTGATGATCTTTATCATTTGCTTGATGATCATCCGTATATCCGCACCACAACTTATCGAGATTATCTTGCACACGCTGAGACCAATACGATTGAAACTTTGCCTACGCTAGCAGCGGGTAGCTGGGTATATGGAACATTCTCTACTTGGATTGGCGATAACGAAAAAAACTGCGCATGGGACATGCTCTGTGCGGCTAAACATAGTTTTGATCTGGTGATGCAAAGCGACCGGTTGACTGAGGAAGAAAAAACTCAAGCCAGTCGGCAATTGGCGTCTTGTGAGAGTTCAGATTGGTTTTGGTGGTTTGGTGATTACAACCCGGCACATTCGGTAGCAAGCTTCGATCAATTATTCAGGAAAAATCTGATAAACCTATATCATTTGCTTAAACTACCGACACCTCCAGCAATACTTGAGCCCGTTAGTAAAGGTAATGAATACACCGAAACGAGCGGAGCGATGCGGCGATCCTCGTCAAACGGAGATTAATTCAAACCGCATTCATCCGTGCTTGAAAAAAGCATTCTGGATTGCCTTGGGTTCTTAACGGTTACGGGAGTCATTGAATGTCACAACGTGTTTCGCTACTTTTGGGTGTTCATGCCCATCAACCCGTCGGCAACTTTCCCGATGTATTGAAAGACGCGCATCAGCGTTGTTACAAACCTTTTCTGCAGATACTTTATCGCTATCCGGACTTTCGTTTTTCAGTTCATTTTTCGGGATGGTTACTGGATTATCTGTTGCAACATTTTCCTGATGATATGGCATTGCTGCATCAGATGGTTGCGCGTCGGCAAGTGGAATTGTTCGGTGCAGGTGATACCGAGCCGGTTTTGGCGGTCATTCCGAACCGGGATCGCATCGGGCAGATTGATACCTTCTCCAATAAACTAGCAGCAAAGTTTGGTCAACGTCCACAAGGAGCGTGGTTGACTGAACGTGTTTGGGAATCTACGGTCGTTCCGGCTTTGGTAAATTGCGGAATTCGCTATGTCACTGTAGATGACTACCATTTTCTATGTGCCGGTAAAACACCGGAAGAATTGAGTGGTTATTTCACCACCGAGGAAGATGCTTATAAACTCGATTTATTCCCAATTTCTGAATCCTTGCGCTATAAAATTCCTTTCTCTCCGGTTGAAGAGACCATCGCTTATCTGGAATCATTAGCGGATCATCATTTGCCAGATGCTAACCCTGCAGCGGTTTATTTTGATGATATCGAGAAATTTGGCATCTGGCCGGAAACGTATCATTGGGTATATGAGCAAGGCTGGCTTGAGCATTTTATCCAAGGCGTACTGGCTTCCGACAAAATATGTACCCAGCATTACAGCGAATATCATGCCGGTGAGAAAACCCGCGGCATTGTTTACCTGCCTACGGTATCGTACATAGAAATGAATGAATGGACTCTGCCTACGCATTCCGCCAATATTTATGCAGAGCTGTTACAGCAGGCAAAGGCAAGCGGTTGGCATGAGCACAAGAAGGCTTTTATCCGAGGCGGCATTTGGAAAAACTTTTTTTCCCGCTACCCAGAATCCAATTGGATGCATAAGCGCATGTTGGGACTTTCTGCGCGGCTGGATAAATTACCGGTGCTACAACGCACTAATGAAATGCAGCAGAAACTGTACGAATCTCAAGCGAATGATGCCTATTGGCATGGCATGTTTGGCGGCCTGTATCTCCCGCATCTGCGGCGTGCTGTATACAATGGCATGGTTGAGCTGGAAGCGTTGCTCGATACCTGCGCGCCGCGTCCTTCATATTTTACCGAAGATACCGACCTAGATGGCGTGGAAGAAGCGTACCTGCAAAATGGTGTGCTACAGGCAGTGCTAAAATTAGACGGTTTTGCCAGTATCTGCGAACTGGATGCTTATCTGTTGAAGCATAACTTTGGCGATACCTTGCGCGTTCAGACCGAACATTATTACCAGAAAATTCAGACGGGACAACTGGATCCATCCAGTGATACCGTTAGCGGCATCGCGTCAGCGCACGACCGAATCAGCTATAAGCATGAGATTAATGCGGCAGACATCGTCGCCGATGATCATCCTCGCGGCTTGTTCATCGATCGCTTAGATGGCACATTTATCGCCTATCGATCCATCGCTTCAGCACTTGAAAATAACCACTTTCAATCTGAAAATACCCAATATCCGATCCATAAACACGTCATGTTGGATCAGAATCAATTACAGGTCGCATATCATTTTACCGCTAAATTGGCGCATGGATTCAGTACCGAAATCAATCTTGCGATGCCTAGTTGTGATGGCATGGGCGGACGCTACATTTATCAGGGAAAAATTCGTGGCGGTTTTGGTGAATTGCTTGAGTTAACCGGCATGACTGAAATAACATTAGATGACGATACGCTGGGCGGTTGCGTGGTGCTAAATACATCTCATCCAGTGACGTTAAGTGCACACCCACATTTTTCGGTGTCGCAATCTGAAAGCGGGTTTGAAAAAATTATGCAGGCAACGACACTGCTGCTGGAATGGCCTGTAACAACTCAGGAATTAATCATTACACTGGAGATTAATGTCCGGTAGTTTCATTTCATTCAAGATTCATAACTCCTAATATTCAGCAACTCAAAAACGCTATGTCTACTCTTACGCAATCATCTGCCTGGCTAGCCTTACAGGCGCATCAATCCGTTATGACGCATCAACATTTACGGGAATTGTTTCAACAAGATCCGCAACGCTTTGAAAAGTTCTCTCTGACTTTCAACAATATTTTGATGGATTATGCCAAGCAGTCGATCAATCATGAAACTGTTGAATTATTGCTGGCGTTGGCGCATCAGCAAAAGCTAAAAGATTGGATTGCACGGATGTTTTCCGGGGAAAGAATCAATTCGACTGAACAACGTGCGGTACTACATATTGCGTTACGGGGTGATCAATCCATAATGGTTGATGGCGCGGATGTGATGCCGGATGTTAAGCGCGTGCTGAAGCAAATGGAGCGTTTCTCGATTGCGATTCAAAGCGGCGCGCGCAGAGGTTACACCGGAAAAATGTTTACCGATATTGTCAATATCGGTATCGGTGGATCGGATCTGGGGCCGGTAATGGTGACTGAAGCACTTAAACCTTACTGGCTGAAAGGCATCTCACCACACTTTGTTTCAAATGTTGACGGCACACAATTAGCAGGTATTTTGCGACAGCTTGATCCAGCTACGACGCTTTTTGTGATTGCTTCAAAAACATTTACTACTCAGGAAACTCTGACCAATGCACATTCTGCGCGCGAGTGGTTTCTGTCCAACGGCGGCAATGAAAAAGACATCGCGCATCATTTTGTCGCTGTTTCGACCAATCGCGTTGCCGTGGAAAAATTTGGCATTGACCCGGATAACATGTTTGAATTCTGGGATTGGGTTGGTGGGCGCTATTCATTATGGTCAGCTATTGGATTGCCGATTGCTTTGACCGTTGGTATGGATCATTTCTATTCGTTGCTGGCAGGTGCGGAAGCAATGGATCAGCATTTCGCTACTGCGCCATTGGAGAAAAATTTGCCGGTTATGCTGGGTTTAATTGGTATCTGGCACATCAATTTTTTCGGTACATCTTCTCATGTTGTGCTGCCGTATGATCAATCGCTACACCGTTTCCCCGCCTATTTGCAACAACTGGAAATGGAAAGCAATGGCAAGCGCACCACCCGCAATGGTGAAGTGGTCGATTACGCCACCGGAGCGGTTGTTTGGGGCAAACCTGGAACCAATGGTCAGCACGCTTTCTACCAATTGTTACATCAAGGCACGCAAATCGTTTCAGCTGATTTCCTGGCGCCTTGCCAAAGCCATTATCCAATGGGCGAACATCATCGCATGTTATTGGCGAATTTTTTTGCTCAAACAGAGGCGCTGATGACGGGCAAAAATGAGCAGGAGGTACGCGCCGAACTTGAAGCGCAAGGTATGCCGGCAGAATCCCTGGCGCAATTACTGCCGCATAAGATTTTTCCCGGTAATCGCCCAACCACATCCATTTTATTCAAGAAACTGGATCCCCATACACTGGGTTCATTAATCGCAATGTATGAGCATAAAGTGTTTGTGCAAAGCGTAATCTGGAACATTAACCCGTTCGATCAATGGGGGGTGGAACTAGGCAAGCAGCTTGCCGGAACAATTCTAACCGAATTGGAACACAGTGAACCTGTGACAAAGCATGATTCATCCACCAACGGATTGATCAATTATTTCAAGGAAAATCAGTAGAAATATCATTTATGCCGCGATCTCAAGAACTTCGCGTTCTATTTATCACTTCTGAAGTGTACCCTTTGTGCAAAACCGGTGGCCTGGGTGATGTCAGTGCAGCATTACCCGCTGCATTACGTGCGTTGCACAGCGATGTGCGGCTTTTGTTACCCGGCTACCCGCAAGTCATTGCCGGAGTGAAATACAAATCCAAAGTAGCCGAATTCAATGCGCTATCACAGTTTCCACCGGCTTCATTGCTTTCGGCCCGATTATCGTTGAGCAAAACCGAGAAAATTCCGGTGTTCGTGATCGATTGTCCCGGGCTGTATAACCGCGAAGGCGGACCCTATATGGATGCGTTTGGCCGTGATTGGCCAGATAACGCATTACGTTTCGGCCTGTTGTCAAAAATTGGTGCCATTCTGGCTAGCGACGCCAGTCCGATTGCCTGGCGTCCGCACATAGTTCATTGTAATGACTGGCAGAGTGGGCTCACCCCGGCTTATTTACATTTTCATTCGGGGAAGAAAGCTGCCACGATGATGACCATCCATAATTTAGCATTTCAAGGTATTTTCCCACCTGGAAGCACGGTGCAACTGGGATTACCATCGGATAGTTTCGATATCAACGGGGTAGAGTATTATGGCAATTTGTCATTTCTCAAAGCGGGGTTGTATTATGCCGACCAGATCACTACCGTCAGCCCCAATTATGCCAAAGAAATTCAGATAGAACCGTTAGGATTCGGTTTGCAAGGATTATTGACCGCTCGTCGGCCTGATCTCATCGGCATTATCAATGGCATAGCGACCGCTGAATGGGATTCTGCAACGGATCGTCATTTGGTCAAAAACTACAGTAGCAAAAACTTGTCGGATAAGGCGGCTAATAAAGCTGCGCTGCAGCGACAAATGGGGCTGGTAGTTGATGCGACTATTCCGCTATTCGGTGTTGTCAGCCGTTTGAGCCATCAGAAAGGGATTGATCTGCTGATCCAGATTGCTCCGCAATTAATAAAAATACCCGCGCAGCTGGTTGTGCTTGGGAGTGGTAATGCCGAACTAGAGCATCTGCTTTCCATGCTAGCACAAACCTACCCTGAATCAATCGCGCTCCATTTTGGTTTTAACGAAGCTTTGTCTCATTTAGTAGAGGCCGGCATTGATAGTTTTCTGATGCCATCACGGTTCGAACCCTGTGGATTGAATCAGATGTATAGTCAACGCTACGGTACTCCACCGGTAGTTCATGCCACGGGCGGTCTACTCGATACAGTCGTGGATTGCACCCCCGACACACTGGCAAATCGTACGGCCAGTGGCTTCGTGTTTTACCCGATGACGACTGATAACTTGCTAGGCGCCATAAAACGTGCAGTACTTGCTTATCACAATAAAAAAACCTGGCAAAGTCTGCAAAAAAATGGCATGGCCAAAGATTTCAGCTGGCACGCGAGCGCAACAGCCTATCTAGCACTTTACCGCATGCTGCTACACTGATGCACGATCTTAATTCAATAGGACTAAGTGTCATGAAAATCACATTAAGCATTCTCTTTGTCGCTTTGTTGTCTGCTTGTATTGCGCATCCGTTAGAGGCACCGCTACCACCCGCTGTCGTGAGTGAAGTACCGGAAAACTGGGAACAGGCGCAAGCCAGAAAATCTCAAGAAAAATCAAATTATATTCAGTCTCATCAAGTCGCTTATGATTGGTTCGGCAATTTTGCTTTTAGCGAAATCGATGGTATTCCCTATATTGCGTTGAAACTCTTACCCAAACTGGCACCGGAATTATGGGGAGGCGAAGAAAATTTTCTTGATGCGGTGGGTCTGTTTATTGATGAACGGCAGCAATCCTATCCCGTTGCACGCGGCATTGGTTTTAGCGGTTTGTCTCGCGCTGAGGCGCAAGGTAATATCGATTATGCATCATTCACCTGCGGCGCTTGTCACATCGGCCGTGTGCGGCTTGAAAACGGTCAAATGGACTATCTCGACGGCGGCGTGAATACGACTTTCAATATTGCGTTATTCCGCGTCAAGCTGTATCAGACCTTGCAAAAAGCCTATGCGGGTGAAACCGGCGACAATAAATACCAATTGTTAGCGCAGAAATTGCTTGATGCATTGGATGCAGTTCAGCAACACGATCCGCATTATTTTTATAACAATTTCCAAACAGGCAATAGAAACTTTGACGCTGACTACGAAGCCGCGCAGATCGCTTTGTTCAAACAAGATGCTGAGCAAACGATCAAGCAATTTGCGCAGCGCGCTGAAGCGGAATACGAAGGTTTTGGTGCACTAATCGCCAAGAACTACGAAGGTCTTGAATCAGAAATGCTGGCTGGTTTTCCCGGAATGGCGGATGCGACGGGGCTAAGTGCCATCAACGGCTATATGAATTTGCGCAAGATTCCCATTATTAAAGGGCTTGCCAGTGTCTCGCTTCCGCCGGAACCGGGCATTACCGATTTTATGTCGGTATGGGAACAAGATAAGCGCCGTGCAAGCTGGGATGAAAGCCATAAAAGATTTATCAATGGCGGGGGGCAATGGAACGGTAATGTGCCGATGCCAATCTATCGCAATCTGATCGCCATGCTGACCTTGGGATTGGAAAAGACCGATGTGCGGGTGGCTGCTTTTGCCGAAGAACTGCTCGATGGTTTGCCGGCCAGCCCTTATCCTTTTAATGTAGATATCGAGCTAGCTAAGAAAGGACAAGCGCTATTTGCACAACACTGCGCCGATTGTCATCAGCCCAAAAACGGCAAAGTGTACGATAATCTCGGTACCAGCATGAAAAGGGCTTACGTGGTCGGTACACTGTTAAATTATGCCGCACGCAAACAGTTGTATGCGAACTGTGCGCCGGATACTTCCATTCGGTTGGTTGGCAAAGATATCAAGCCCTGCGCCGAGTTTGACGGCATTTCTCTTGAGGGCAAAAAAGACTTGCTAATGTCGCCCAATAATGAACATCATGGTTACAACGCCCGACCATTAAGCGGAATCTGGGCGCAAGCGCCCTATTTGCATAATGGCACGGTACCGACTGTTTATCATTTACTGGTTCCAGACGAGCGCCCAATCAGTTTTATCAAAAGTCGCCTTGATTACGATTCTCAATATCTCGGCTTTTCCTGGAATTCTGAACAAACAGCCAATCAGAACGAGGGCTATGTGTTTCAGGTCAACGCGATCCCAGCTTTGAGCAACAAAGGGCACGATAAGGATATCGTGGAAGGTGAAAAAACTTATCGTCTCAATTGGTCTGACGACAAACAAAGCGCTTTTGCTATCATTGAATATTTGAAGACTTTGTGATTTCATATTGGTAATAAACCGGCGTGTAAGAGTCGTTATACAAAACAGCGAACAAATCTCGGAAAGGAGTGCATATGGCTTGGGTTATTCTTGTTGCTGCAGGGCTATTTGAGATTGGTTGGGTCATCGGATTGAAGTATACGGAAGGTTTTACGCAATTGTGGCCCACAATTGGAACGATTTTCGCGATCATCGCCAGTGTTTGGTTGCTGGGCATTGCCATGCAATCGCTTCCAGTTGGCACTGCCTATAGCATCTGGGTAGGCGTGGGCATGATCGGCACGGCGATTCTCGGAATCGTACTGTTTGGCGAACCTGTAAATGCGGCACGTTTAATCAGCATTGCTTTAATTATTATAGGCATCGTTGGCCTCAAGCTCACAACACCGGATTCATAATCTCATTCATTGCTAAGAATAATAGCGCGATGATCGTGGATGTCGCAAGATACAAATACCATAATATCAAGGAGATAACATGCCAGGCGCATTGATCCAACCCTACATTATGTTTGGTGGACGCTGTGAAGAAGCGTTGGAGTTCTATCGCACCGCACTCGGTGCACAGATTGACATGCTGATGCGTTTCAAAGACAGCCCGGAACCGCCCCCTGCAGATATGCTTCCACCGGGATCTGATAATAAAGTGATGCACGCCAGCTTTCGCATCGGCGACAATGTGCTGATGGCTTCGGATGGATGTGAGGAAGGTCAGCAATACAGCGGCATTTCACTTTCCATCTCGGTTGCTACGGAGGATGAGGCGGATCGTTTCTTTATCGCGCTATCCGATGGTGGGCAGGTACAGATGCCGTTGGCCAAAACATTCTGGTCGCCGCGTTTTGGCATGCTCACCGACCGTTTTGGTATCAGCTGGATGATCAATGTCGTGGGTTGATGGCTATTATTCTAATCATCGACACAGTCAACAGCCGCGCTTGCCGGTTATTGGAATCGTATCGATGACATTTGCAATCGGTCTTGCGGGTTGCTCAACTCAGCAACTTTATACCACGGGCCAGTCGTGGCAACGTAATGAGTGCAACCGGTTGATGGATCATCAAGATCGTGACCATTGCCTGTCGAGTACAAGTACCTCGTATGAAACGTACAAAAAGCAATCCGGCACCGGAAGTGATCCGAAATGACAGCCTTATGAACCGATGGAATATCCTAGACCGGTTGGAGAATGAGGTTATTGCAAGCGACATATGCTGTGAGATCTTTGCAGGACTACTTATTTTGTTGCTTAATCGACCCTGAAAAATTATCGAACAACAATTATTCCAGGCGAGCTGTCGGGAATAATGAGGTCTATAAAAATGTAGCTCTCGATGATTTGCACAGTCACTCCTGAGGAACACATAACAATTTGATGATAAAACAATAATATCCGAACAAGCAATGCGCTATCGAACAGAAATATTAAGATTACTACTTCTTTCTGCTCGATAGCATGATTAAAAATGCCCACATCCAGTCGCTCGTACCAAACACATAAAATACCCGTCACATGCTGACCGCTCTGATCATTTGGTTTAAATTCGGCCTTTGCGCCATGCTCATTGGCTTGGCAGGAACTCGATTATGCCGGTACGCCGACGTTATCGCCGACAAGACAGGTTTATCTGGAAGCTGGGTGGGTCTCATTCTACTTGCCACGGTGACTTCACTGCCCGAGCTGGTTACAGGTGTCAGTGCATTGACACTGGCAAACATACCCAATATTGCGGTGGGTAGCTTGCTGGGTAGTTGTGTATTCAACTTGACTATTCTAGTAGTACTGGATTTTCTGGTACGTGGCGAATCATTGTACCGTCGCGCCAGCTCGAGCCACATTCTATCTGCAGGATTTGGCGTAATACTCATTGGATTTGTGGGACTAAATGTTTTACTGATCGATAAAAACACTTTCAATATCGCCCACATCGGCATTTATACACCCGCCATCATAATGTTCTATATCGTTGCCATGCGTGCAATGTATATCCATGAACGCGCGCAGGTCAGAGAGTTCGTTGAGCGGGTCGCGGATCGCTATCCGGATATAACTCTGCATCAGGCCTATCTACGCTATGCGCTATCTGCCTTGGCGGTTATCGCTGCCGGAATATATTTACCGTTTGTGGCTACACAACTGGCTGCACTGATGGGTTGGAACAACACCTTTGTAGGCACGCTCTTCATTGCCGGGATCACCTCGCTTCCTGAACTTGCCGTCAGCATTGCCGCGTTCCGCATGGGCGCACTAGATATGGCGATTGCCAATCTATTAGGCAGCAACTTGTTCAATATTCTGATACTGGCATTGGAAGACCTCATTTTTCTTGCAGGCCCACTGCTAACGCATACTTCACCCTTGCATGCTTTTTCCGCCCTGTCGGCAGTAATCATGAGCGGCATCGTTATCGTCGGCTTGGTTTATCGACCCAGCACCCGCCTCTTCATTAGCATTGGCTGGATTAGCCTGGGTCTGTTCACACTCTATCTGCTCAACACATACGTGTTTTATCTGCATGGCGGCGAATAACTCAGGTTTACAAGTTTTTAATACCTCGCTTCCTTAACAAGAATTTCTCCAGTTCAATCAGCAGAAATAAAACCAGGCTAACAACGATAATCCGCCCCCAAGCCGCAGCATCCAACGCCGCTGTGCCAAACAATTGCTGCATAATTGGCGAATAGGTAAACAGTAGCTGCAGTACCAGTAACAAACCGATCGCCAATAAAACATAACGATTACCCAAAAAACCTTGGCGCGAATAAACGGAAGCCACCAAATAGCGGCAATTGAACAAATAAACGATTTCACACATCACTAGCGTATTCACCACCACTGTCCGACCCCACTCAATACTGGATCCTTGCATGGTTTCCCAGATGTAGAGCGCAAAGCCGCCACTGATCATTAATAAAGAAACAAAGACAATGCGCCACACCAGAAATCCTGACAAAATGGATGCATTGGGATCATGCGGCGGGCGTGACATCACCCCGCTTTCCGGCCGCTCGAACGAAAGTGAAATCGCCAACGTTACCGTCGTCACCATATTAATCCATAAAATCTGTACCGGCGTAATGGGTAAAGCCATACCCAGAATGATGGCGAGTATCAGGATACCCGCTTCGCCACCACTGGTTGGAATGATATAAACAACTGTTTTACGGATATTATCGTAGACTGTGCGGCCTTCCTCCACGGCGTGCGTAATCGAAGCAAAGTTATCGTCCGTCAACACCATCTCTGCGGCTTCTTTTGCAACTTCGGTACCCTTATGGCCCATCGCAACGCCAATATCGGCACGTTTTAGCGCTGGGGCGTCATTCACGCCATCTCCCGTCATCGCGACAACTGCACCGTTCTCCTGTAAAGCTGTCACCAGTCGCAGCTTATGCTCGGGATTTGCGCGGGCAAAAATCTCCACATCTGCTGCAACCTGACGCAATTGCGCATCATCCATTTTATCCAGTTCAATACCCGTAATCGCGCGCTGGCCATCCCCAATCCCTAATTTTGCGCCGATCGCACAGGCGGTAATACGATGATCGCCGGTGATCATTTTGACCTGAATGCCGGCCGCATGACATTGCTGCACGGCGGTGATGGCCTCCTCGCGCGGCGGATCGATAATACCCACCAATCCAAGCAGGGTAAATCCCGCTTCAGCATCAGAGAGTACCAGTGTTTGCTGCTTTTCCTGCGCCCTGCGACTGGCCATCGCCAATATGCGCTGACCGGTTTCACTGGCTGCGCTTATCGCGGCATGCCAGAAATCTGGTTGAATCGGCTGATCTTTCCCTTCGCTGCGTTGATGGCTGCACATGGCCAGCACTTTTTCCGGCGCACCTTTGACATAAATCAGGCCCTGCCCAGCATGATCATGATGCAGCGTTGCCATGAAGCGGTGTTCCGATTCAAAAGGAATCACATCCGTGCGCGGCAATGCTTTCTGTTCAAAAACCGAATCCAGCTCTGCTTTCATTGCCAACGTGATAAGCGCGCCTTCGGTCGGATCGCCCTGTATTTCCCATATTTCACCACGCTGACACAGCGACGCATCATTGCAGAGCAATCCGACCCGGAATAATTCCAGCATATCGGCATAATCAGTAATCGTGACTTCCTTTCCATCCCGGCTAAAGCCGCCCTCTGGCGCGTAACCTACGCCACCGACTTGCAACTGATCATGCGCGGTAATGATGCTTTGCACGGTCATTTCATTGCGCGTCAGTGTCCCGGTCTTATCCGTACAGATAACAGTTACCGCACCCAGCGTTTCCACTGCGGGCAATCTGCGTACAATGGCACTGCGCCGCGCCATATTCTGCACTCCCAGCGCCAGCGTAATCGTCATGATAGCCGGCAATCCCTCCGGAATTGCGGCGATAGCCATACTCACCGCGGCCATGAAGATCTCGCCCAAGGGATAATCATGCAGCAAAAAGCCATAAACAAATATGCTCACCGCCAAGAATAAAATTGCAATTGTCAGCCAACGACCAAAAATTGCCATTTGCCGCAATAGCGGTGAAACCAGTTTATCGACTTGCGCGATCATCTGGCTGATACGTCCAATCTCGGTATCCTGACCGGTGGCAACCACAACGCCCATCCCTTGACCGTAAACCACCAGCGTGCCCGAGTACGCCATGCAGAAACGGTCTCCGATCGCTGTCACGGCATCGACCGCTGGAATCGATTTTTCGACTGCCACGGATTCGCCAGTTAACGCAGCCTCTTCGATGCGCAGATTTTTACAACTGAGCAACCGTATATCAGCAGGCACCTTGTCACCGGATTGCAACAACACAATATCACCCGGTACCAATTGTTCCGCCGGAATCTGCGCTCGTTGCCCTGCGCGCAATACAATCGCGTTGAGCGACAACATGCGTCGGATCGCATTCAGGGCTTTTTCCGCCTTGCCTTCCTGGATAAAGCCGATGATGGCGTTAATAATGACCACACCGAGAATAACGCCGCTATCTACCCAGTGCTCCAGCAATGCTGTCGCAATGGACGCGCCCAACAAGATATAAATCAGCACATTATGAAATTGCAACAAAAAGCGGATCACGGCACTTTCGGATTTGGGCGGTTTTAAACGATTGGCGCCATACTTTTCCATACGAAGGTTTGCTTCCGATTGTGACAAACCACTCTGATCGGTTGCAAGTTCCTGCACAACCTGCTCCGCTGAACAGTTATGCCATGCAGGTGTTGTATCAACACTCAAATTGGAATCATACGACATCATTTTTTTCCTTTGGCGCAACAAGCCGACGAGCAAGGTTATCAGGAATAATTTGTATTTGTTTATCCAGTACAGCTACAATGGAAATCATTTTTTTACCTTAACATAGCAAATGGGGCTTTCCATGAAATACTCTATCATTCTGATGGCACTGATGGCCATCCTGTTTACCACCTTAGCACAAGCATCCGGCCGCGTACCGTTTGGACATCAGGTCATCGAGGTACAAAACTACAGTCGTGCCACAGAACAAATCGCCATTTCAGGAATGATCAGCGATGGCGGCACGCAAGCACTGGCTGCCACCGGTTTTAAAGCCGTTATTGACTTACGCACTAGAAATGAAGGAACTGCCGAGGAAAAAGCATTGGTCGACAGGGCTGGCATGATGTACTTCAACATTCCAACCACGGTTGCCGGGATCACGAAGGAACAGGTGGCAGAATTTACCAAAATAATTGAATCAACCCCGAAACCTGTATTGCTTCATTGTGGATCGGGCAACCGGGCCAGTGCCATGTGGGCCAGTTATCGCATTACCCAAGGCGTTGAACCGGAAACAGCCATTGAAGAAGCACGCAAAATGGGTTTACGTCCTCCGCTCGAGGAAAAGCTTCGTGAAATCATGCTCAACTGAGTGTTTAGCTCAGTCATTTGCTGTAAGAAGACTGAATTTCAACAAATCCCCGATATTCTGGCCAAATAATATGGATAGACATGATATTCAGGTCTGTCTATCGTTTCATTTAGAGTACTAATCGAGAGCAAATCTGACAAACATAACGGCTCAGTTGCTATCAATGCCAAAATAGGGAAGATATATGGAAACTGTGTAATTACTCGTTAACCAACAAAGAGGATAGCGATGTATCCGTTTAGCGAGAGAGACACCTTTGCTACTTTTCGAAATATTATCGATTCAGTAGTAAATGAAATTAAGTCGCTGGAGAACGGATATGTTCTGAAGGCGTCAGAATCAGAGCTAGAGGAGTTTTATACTGAAAAGGCGCTAATTGAGCCTTTGGTCCTTCACTCAGATCAACAATATACTAAAAACCAATCAGGTACGCAGATTGATGTAAGCCATGATTTCCGTAGGGCCGTGTTTCCCGGCGAGCGAGCAGTTGTTAGAGGGACAAGAATAGACATTGCCATCCCGTTTGAAGGTGACCCGGAGTTGTGGCAAATCCGAGCTTCCACATGGAGTTCCGGCGGTTACCCAGAGATTGACGTGAAAAACGGAGAAATAATATTGAGCATAAGCTTTCCGGATGATTCCGCCAATCCCGATCAGCTCAAGTTGGATATATGCCGCAGCATCAAATCATTAGAAGATGCTGTTGGTTATCTTAAGAATGATGTCACCAACCATAACAACTCTGTCCCCAATGCAGTGAAGCAGGCTTTAAAGAGAAAAAGAGAATTGGCGCAAGCAACCACGGGGGCTGTTGCAGCGCTAGGTATCCCTGTTAGAAGAGTTGATTCCTCACCAACATTCACAATTCCTGCTAAGCGGCGTACTAGACCAACAAGTAGGCCCTCAGTGGAAACTGGAGCGTATCAACCAGAGCCCGTCTTGGATGAAAAGGAATATCAGCACATCCTGGAAATCATGCGCAGTATGTCGCTGGTTATAGAGCGTAATCCCGCATCATTTGCATCGCTTGATGAAGAGTCAATTCGAGATCATTTCCTACTACAACTGAACGGGCATTATGAGAGTGGGGCTACTGGGGAAACGTTTAACGCGTCCGGTAAAACAGATATCTTGATTCGGGAAGTCAACAAGAATGTATTCATTGCTGAGTGTAAATTCTGGCGGGGTAATAAGGTGTTCGGTGAGGCCGTTGGTCAGCTTCTGGGTTATCTGACGTGGCGTGATTCTAAATGCGCACTTATGATATTTAACAGAACTAAAGACTCCAATACCGTCAGAAATAAAATGCATGAGGCCATGGAGTCTCTGCCGGAGCATCGTAAAACGGTCTTCCACAAAACAGAAGGCGATTCTCGCTATATTCTCATAAAGGAATCAGAGCCAGGAAAAGAAATAATCGTTACAACGCAACTTTATGACATTCCATCAGATAAGTAATTTATCGGCTAACAAAGCAAAAACAGTTAACTCGGACGCATTTTTCGCTCGCTGCGCTCACCAACAGTGCGCCGGTTACTGCAAGCGTTATATGCAAAACATATGAGTTCAGAATCAGAGCAATTGTGCAAAATTCTTGACTTGCTTTTAGCAGATGAAATAGATTGCGGAGTAGCACAGGATAAAATTGAAAAGCTTACTATGACAGAGTTCGATGATTTGTATAGTAATCTTCATCATTACTACACGGATGAAGATATCAGGAAAAGAGATCCAGAATATAAGGAGTTTCAGGTCGCTGAATTACAAAAATTAATAAAGCATTTAAAATCTGGAAATATTAAATCGGCAAATAGGGTGTTTTTTTGCATGTTTCTTAAGCATATAGCCCGTCACTCCAACTGGACGACGACATCGTCTAAGTCCAGCTGGAGGGCTCAATTCGAATCAAACAACAACTAAAAACCAATGGAATTACCAAAGTTTAATGAAACTTTCCTTCCAATATTGGAAGTACTTAAAGACGGAAAAACCATAAAAGGGCGTGATTTAGTTAGAATCGTAGAAGAAAGGTTTTATTCAAACTTGCCGCAAGAACTTCTTGAACAAAAGACTAAAAGCGGAGATCGTCTAATTGCAAATCGTATTGCATGGGGAAAATCATATTTAAAAAAAGGCGAGCTAGTTCACTATCCACAACGAGGTTATGTGCAGATTACCGAGAAAGGAAAAACTGCCAAACCAGAAAATATCTCTCTAGATGATATTCAATCTAACGTAATCACCTTCTACGAACCTGAAAGCAAGTTAGTATCTAAAACAAAGATTGAGGGAGATGCAAGTCCACAAGATCTGATTGATTCTGGTTTTGAAAAAATTGAACGTGAAGTGAAAGATGAGCTACTTTCAAGACTTAAGGAAGTTGATCCGTATGCGTTTGAAAAAATAATCCTAATCTTGTTAAAGAAAATGGGCTATGGCGATTTTATTGAAACCGCTAAATCTGGTGATGGTGGGATAGACGGTATCATTAATGAAGATCAGCTTGGGTTGGAAAAAATCTATATTCAAGCCAAACGCTATAGCGAAAATAAAGTTCGTGAAACTGACATACGCAACTTCATTGGCGCCATGAGTGGCGATACACGTAAAGGTATTTTTGTAACCACCTCATCTTTTGATGAAAAAGCAGAAATAAAAGCTAGAAACGCACACCATACAATAATCTTGCTAGATGGCTCAAAGCTTGTTGATTTAATTTACAAATTTAATGTGGGCGTGCAAATAAAGAACTCTTACGAAGTAAAAATAATAGATAGTGACTTTTTTGATCCAGAGCAAATCTAGCTTAACAAACGCGTCGATGGGGACAGGTTTCTCGCTGTCGCTCAAAGCCAACCTAGTACGCGCATTATCTCACTTTCTGCTTTAGGGCCAAACTCAATCAATAAGGCACCCCGCCGCAAGCAGCGGGAAATTAAACCCGGAAGAGATTAATTCTTGAAGCTTTCAGCTCGAGCTTGAGCTATTACCAACTAGCTGATCCAGAATAACCGAACAATCATCCATATCGCTATACCCATCGAAACGACAGCAAATCCCTGTTGTAATTTCGGCCCCGCAAGATGATCGGCAATGCCACGTCCTATCAACATGCCTGCCAATGCTCCGGCAGCAAAAGGCAGTGCAACAGGCCAATTCATCCCGCCCAGAGCAGTTGCCGACGCAACGCCGATACCTGAGACAAGCGCAATGACGGCCAGCGATGTGGCCAGTATGGATTGCATCGGAAGATTGGTTGCTCTTTTCAACGCCGGAACAACCACAAAACCACCACCGACACCCAGCAGCCCTGATATAAATCCGGTTGCAATGCCTGAATAGCCCAGCGCTCGAACGCACGGCCAGCCCCAAATTAAACGGCCTCGTTCGTATTCCAAACGGCAGGGAATTGCAGCAGAGTCAGATTGCAGATCTGCTGCATTCCTTTCCTCAGCCATCGGCTGCGTGCTGTGTCGCAACATATTGACAGCAACATAAAACAAAACCAATGCAAATAACACCGTCAAAGGTACATTCGGCAGCCTCTGCGCCAGCCATATCCCGGCGGGCGCCACTAATATTCCGGTAACTGCTATAAATCCCGCCGCGCGGTAACGCACTTTCCCCTGCCGCAGCGCAATGAGCGCGCCGATGGTTGATGATAGACATACTGCGAGCAAGGCGATCGGAGCAGACTCGGCAACCGTGAAATGCAACCCGAAGATGAGTAAGGGCACTGCGATGATCGTTCCGCCCGCACCGGTCAGTGCAAGTACAGCGCCAGTAAAGACGCCAAGTAGTATGCTGATTAGCAATATTTCCACGCTAGCTCAGCGTAATTTACGAGGATGAGCAAGCCATTCCTTGCCTTTTAACATAGCATTCCAATAGACCCATGGAAAAACAGTCTGCTTGAAAAACCAGTAGAGCTTACTTGGCGCGGTTGGATTAAATGGGAAGGTGGGTAATAGTTTTCCACCAAAACCAAATTCAGCCAGGATTACCTTACCATTTTCCACCGTCAGCGGACATGCGCCATAGCCGTCGTAAAAAGCGGCAAACTCCCGATCTTCTTTTTCCGCCAAGAGATTCTCGGCCACGACAACAATTTGCTTTCGGGCGGCTGCTGCAGTTTTTGCATTGGGCGAAGAACAAGCGTCCCCCAGAGAAAATATATTCGAATAATCGGTATGTTGCAATGTCTTCTCATTCACCTTGCAAAATCCGCTGGCGTCCGCCAAAGGACTATCGCGTAGAAAGTCCGGCGCCATTTGCGGCGGCGTCACATGCAATAAATCGAACGGTTTTGCTTCGCGTACTATCGCGCCATCAGCGTCCTTAATGTCAAAGTAGGCGATTTTTTGCGTTCCGTCCACTTTGACCAGGTTGGAATTAAATACCAATTTTGCATGGTAACGTTTGACATACTCCATCAAAGGCGGCACAAAATCAGCCACACCAAACAACACGGCACCTGCTGTATCAAACTCAACGTCTATGCTATCCAAGCAGTCTGTTTGCAGCCAGTGATCGCACGAAAGATACATGGCTTTTTGTGGTGCACCAGCACATTTGATGGGCATCGGCGGCTGGGTAAAAATTGCCTTCCCGGATTTAAGTTCCCGCACCAGTTCCCAGGTATAAGGCGCCAAATCATGACGGTAATTTGATGTAACGCCATTCTTACCCAGCGTTTCTTCCAATCCCTCAACCTTTTCCCATGCTGTCCGGATACCAGGACAAACAATTAACTGCCGATAGCCAATCACTCGTCCATCATCCAGACGCACTTTGTTGCTTTCCGGATCAAATACAGCTGCGGCCGCCTGGATCCACTCTGCGTTTCTGGGAATTACATCTGCCATCGGTTTCACTGTTTCCGCAATGTCGTATGTACCCCCCCCGACCAGCGTCCAGGCAGGTTGATAATAATGTTCACTGCTGGGTTCGATGATTGCAATACGCAGCGTTGGTCGCCGTTTGAGTAGGCTAGCAGTGACTCCGATGCCAGCTGAACCGCCACCGATAACGACCACATCAAAAGCATTCTCCCAATTACAGGCGTCGAAGACTGAGTCCTGTGCCTTCACCTCATTACTGGCGCTTTGCCGGGCCATCTCATGCAAAGCAGTCGCGCGTCTGCCGGAGTTACAAAACGCCAGAACCGGTTTAGGCAACTCAGTCATCAATTTCTGAAAAGCTTTAACACGCTCGGTAGAAACCGAGCCCATCTTGACAGGCAAATAAGCGAAGGTAATATCTAGCGTTTTGGCCACTGCTTCCAGCTCTTCACTATGCGGCTGATTCTCGCCGCCTTCATAGTCCGGGCGATTACAAATAATCGACTTGTAACCAGCCGCCGCTAGTTCATTGATGTCATCAACGCTGATTTGACCGCTTACCGAAAACGTGTGATCCAGTTTAATAATATCAATGGGCATGCCTATTCTCCTTTATTAGCCTGTAATTTGATAGCCTAGCTACGACTTCCATTTATATAGAATCCTTCTCCAAAAAGATCTATAAGCACTGCAACCAATCTTTAGCCTCTTACGCAGAATGCTTCTTGCAGTAAAGGTTGAATAACGTCTCCATGACTTGAATAGCCTCCAGGCTTGCTAAGCTATAGTAAATGTACTTGCCTCTTCGTTCTGTCGAAACCAGGCTTTCTTCTCGCAGTACGGTTAATTGCTGCGATAAGGTAGGTTGATGAATACCCAATAATGCTTCCAATTCACCCACATTCCGTGTTCCTTGACTAAGTTCGCATAAAATGAGCAATCGATCTTCATTGGCGAGAATTTTCAGCAATGCACACGCATCCGCAGCCGATGTATGCAACGCTGTCATACTGTTTAAAGCTGATTGTGTTTTCATGTTTTATCATATTTTAGAGTAATTATTCGAGGCCTCGAAATTCAACAATGATCACAAGGATATTAATCCTAATTTATTTTCTAGAAATTGTCAGTAAACTTATTGATGTTTCTGCTGAATAGCTTCGAAAACACCCATCCCCAATAACATTGCCGTGAGAAAAATGATAGCCTCCAGGCTGCCGGATCCAACCAGAACTAGCGCTGGCCCAGGGCAAATTCCAGCGATCCCCCAGCCGATCCCAAACACAATCCCACCTAATATCAACCGAGCATCAATTTTGGTAACACCCGGTATCTTCATTGATCCTCCTAAGTAGCTTTTCTTCCGCTTCTTTGCAATGGCAAAAGCTACAAAACCCACCGCCACCGCACTAGCCATCACCCATGCCAATGAAGGGTCCCAGCGACCGGCTACATCAAGAAAAGCTAATACGATTGCTGGATTAACCATACCGGACAAAATAATTCCTAATCCGAACACAATTCCAGACACCCACGCCATCAAACCAATCATTTGATCTCCTCCATTACGCACAGCCACTTAAACTAATTAATAAGCACATGTCTTACCCAATAAACCGTCATCATAGCCGTCACTATAAATAGAGCGGTTGCAACAAAGGAGCGGGCAGAGCCTCGCGATAATCCACAAACACCATGACCGCTCGTGCATCCAGATCCCAATCTGGTGCCAAAACCAACCAATAAGCCAGCTAATATCAACATCATATGACTGGTTTCAATTTGTATCTCCGGCAGAGCGAAAAAAAACTTCCAAATGGTGACTGATAAAACTAGTCCTAAAATAAATGCGATACGCCAACTAACATCCCCCCTTTGCAAGCGGAATAAGCCGCCTATAATTCCGGATATGCCGGCAACACGTCCATTAAACAGCAATAACAAAGTCACCGCAAAACCTATAGCGAGCCCTCCCGCTATTGCATGCCATGGTAATAAATCCGGATAATTCATATGCACCCCTATACTGAGAAAATAATGCCATCGTTTCCATTATTATGATATATATATAAACATAATGATATCTATTTGTATGTTTTCAACAGCAAACCCGCTTCAGAAACAACTCGGAGAGCAACATGAAACCCACTATAGAAGCATTCTTTGATACGGTAACACAGACCATCAGTTATGTTATCTTTGATGAAGCTGGGGGCTACTGCGCCATTATTGATCCCGTACTAGATTACGATCCAAAGGCCAGCAAAACCTTTACTCATATAGCCGACAAAATAATTGCATTTATTCAAGATCAACGCCTTTCGGTGCAGTGGATTTTAGAAACACATGCGCATGCGGATCATTTATCATCAGCCGATTATCTTAGAAATCAGCTAGGTGGAAAAATTGGCATTGGTAAGAATATTCCCGCAGTTCAGAAAACATTCAAAAAGATTTTTAACTTTGGCGATGAATTCATACCCGACGGCCATCATTTCGACCATCTATTTGCTGACGGCGAATCGTTTCGGATCGGAAAAATTACGGCTAAAGCCATTGCAGTATCAGGCCACACACCCGCCGACATCGCATATCAAATCAACGATGTGATCTTTGTGGGTGATACACTTTTTATGCCGGATGTTGGCACTGCTCGCACAGATTTTCCCGGCGGCGACGCACGCCATCTGTTTAAATCCATTCAGAAAATACTGGCATTCCCACCAGAAACCCGCCTATTGATGTGCCACGATTACCCTCCCACCAATCGCCCGACAGAGTGGGAGTGTACGGTTGCTGAACAACGCGCGCACAACATTCATGTCCACGATGGAATTACTGAAGACGAATTTGTAAAGATGCGCAATGCACGTGATGCAACGCTAGGAATGCCTAATTTGCTGCTTCCATCAATACAGACAAACATTAGAGGTGGGAAATTACCGCCAGTCGAGCCTAATGGTGTTTCCTATTTTAAAATACCGATTAACTTTACTTGATACGTGACATTAAGATTTACATCTTACTTGAAGAAAATTCTCCTTATCCTAACCGAAAACCACCGGTTATTAAGAATGTTTTCGTAGCAATCGATATGTAAGGAGGAGGCAAGTGAGGCAAACAGTTTAGACCTAATGATGAACATACTGAGCGTGTTTCTAATGTCCATAGTTTTTCAATGCCCTGTTAAACTTGCAATGTGACAAAGTTGCCATGTTGTTGATCGAATTTTACCGTAATAAAGCGTGTGCCCACAGAAACTCCATGACTCTCGTGCCGTTTATGCGTCACCTCGGCTACCGCTTGAAAATTTGGCGCGTCGATTTTTATAACGTCGTTGAAATCCAGTATCACATCAGTCAAAAAGCGCATGCCTGCAGGCGATAAATCTTGAAAAATACCTTGCACCGGACGACCCGGCCAAAACAAGTAAAAAACCAACTCACCCCTCACTGGGGTGCGCATCATAGTGCGGCGTGTTGACTCCATATTTTTATGATTCAATAGAAGCAGAGGGCTCGCACATTCCAAACAATTTTCACTTTGGTAAAAGCCTGTTTGCGGCACATAAGGCGTCTTACAGAAAAAACAATAATACGTAATCATCGCCCGATATGGTTTGACAGAGTATTCTGCTGCGTCTAATTCGGGGATCAGACTGGGTAGATTAGTCTTCTTATTTGCTGTTTCTTTCGCAGCACGAAGTAAATTGCTCATTAAAAGTGCGTCATACTGCATACGCGCCGCCGGATCAGATAAAATTCGATAAGCTTCATCAAGTAATGCTTTATCTTGAAAAGAATCTTTTTTTAATATCTGATAACTCGCCTTAATCGTCGTAATTGGTGCATCAGGTTGAACTTGAAGGATCCGGTAATAATTACGTTGATTCAAACTATCCGTACGTTCACTATATTTTTGCTCTGCTTCAAGTTTGGCACTGGATCCTAATGCGCCCTGACTAAGAATTTTAATATGATATCGGTCTAATAACTCTTGATCATATACATCCCGTTTGAGCGGATCCCCTAGCGTACTATAAGCAAGATTAAGTAAATTTACATTCCAGTCCGGACTGGCCAGTTCAGGATGCGTCACAAGTTTTTGCATCAATACCCAATAACTTTCCTTAACGACCGCCATCGGTGCATCAGGCTGAATGTGAAGAATTCGATAGAAATTTCGCCGCTCGATCATGATTACTGAGAATTTTAGCACCTTATTAGTCGATTTATCAGCGACGCTGGTAGTTAGTGAAATTTTCAAAAAACAACTCGAGCCAATAAACGTTATCTATATAGTTCTCATGACAAATTAAGCTGATCAAATAAGGCTCAGTTTAATTCTACAATGACCGGTTTCTCGATAGCTAATATCATAATCAATAATACTTTGATTCTGACTTCAGATTACGTTTGCATTTTATCAGCATATCTATATAATGAGAACAATTCTCATTATCATCTTTATATTAATTATGAACGCTCACCCATCAACTCAATCGATGACAAAAAATTCGTATCAACCGGAACTAACAAGCTTCAATGCACCAATAGATAGCAACTCCTTATTTAAAAATGGCGATGTTGTATTTATATTGCATAAAGGTGAACAATACACACTACGACGCACACGAAACGGCAAGTTAATCCTGAACAAATAGTGGATTGTGAGCGCAGATCATGTATATTAATACTTGTAGTTATTAGCGGTTCGCATACAAAAACCATTCTCAACCATGATGAAGGTAAGCGGGTGCATGACATGGGTTTATGATAGGAATTCTTGTTTAATAACAATTTCTTGACACATAATATAATGTCAAGCAACAAACAATTTGACTGTGACTGAGCAATATCTTTTCAAATGAATTCAGCCCATATAAAAATATTTGTCTTAGGAGCTAAAAATGAAAGGTAACGTAGATATTATTCGCTGGCTAAACCAGCAGTTACAACATGAATTAACAGCCATTAACCAATATTTTCTGCATGCTCGCATGTACAAGAATTGGGGATTTGAGAGCCTCGGAAAACACGAATTTGAAGAATCCTGCGAAGAAATGAAGCACGCTGATCTTCTGATTGAAAGAATTTTGTTTCTGGAAGGCTTACCCAACCTACAAGATCTAGGAAAACTAATGATTGGTGAGACTGCTGAAGAATGTATCGCTTGTGATCTAAAACTTGAATCAACATCGCGGGTAACTCTGCTAGCCGCAATAGCGGCCTGTGAATCGACCCAGGACTTTGCATCACGAGAAATCTTTGAACATATTCTTGAAGATACCGAAGAGCATATTGATTGGCTGGAAACTCAGCTCGGGATCATGCAAAAGGTCGGTATCCATAACTGGCTACAAAGTCAGATATAGCGTTCTCGATACTGCTGGAGTTCCTCTTCCTTCTCCAGCAGTACATTTAGCCAGCCAGCCCATTTTTATGGTCAGCCAGCCATTTTTTTACTTGCTGAAAATTTGAAGGAGATTCTATTATGAAATTTCTCAAGAAGCAGGCTGCTATGACCACACCGTGCACTATTTCTCATTATCATTACCCCACTTCGGCATATACAGATACTTCTCTATCGTATAGGAAAGTTTTACAAAGATTTGTAAAACTTGCGCACCTACTGAAGCAAAATTTGATACATCTCAAACAAAAACTGATCAAAGAGCATTCAGTTGCGACTAGAGATTCTCGCATTATCGATTGGGCGCCTTTGATTAAAGCATCTTCCTTAATAGAAATTAGTGACGACACAAACTATGGCAACCCAGCCGACAGATACTATGACAATCCATTAACTGGAAAAACCATTCTATGTGTGGGCGGAAGAATCAAACTTTATCCAGAATATAATCAGATAGTAAAAAAATTCGGCGGCACATTCATATCATTTCATGGTGATTCAAATGACACACTGGATAATTTATTCCTACTTATGGAAAAGACAGCTGATATGATTATTTGTCCAGTCGATTGCATCAATCATGAAGCATTCCAAACTGTCAAATATTACTGCAGATCTTCCGGAAAACCATGCGTCCTACTAGATCGTTCAGCGATTAATAGCTTTACAATGGGCATTCGCATGCTAGCCATAATGATGGCAAAAAAACCCATACGCTAACCAATCAATTTGTAATTTATTATCATGAACGACTTGAATAAAAACACAGAACCAGGAACATCGACAGTGGATTTCAATTAAAGGCAAGCTCGAACAAGGAAAGTACGAGTACGACTCAACAATATCCAAGCTAGACACACTGAGGTATGCTGATTTTCGAGGAGTCTAAAAAGTTTCATAAATATTAAAGCGATTTGGCATAGTCGCTTCCATGAGTGGCAAAGGCGACTGCTACAACAAGGCCCCGATGGAAAGCTTCTGGGGAATACTTAAACCCGGACTGGCGTATCATCGAAAATTCAAAACACGACAACAAGCAATTCAGGAAATTACCGAATATATAGAAACTTTTTATAACTGACAGCGTAAGCAAAAAAGACTGGGCTATCTGTCACCAGCAGAATTTACGCAGCGATACTATACAAATCTGGCCGCTGTTTAACTACATACATGCACTCCATTATTGACAACACATGTCCGTTTTCAAGATGAATAAACATTAAGCACGGAGCGTGCGTAATGTACCCACTATTGATAGAGTCTTATAAATTGCGGAAAACCTTTAAATAATGCGTTTTATTTTATTGTTATTTTTTTGTATCACCGGTGTGGCGAATGTGAATGGCAGTACACCCGCAGAAGTGCCGGATACCATGGCTGAGCGAGTTAAAGCTTGCACTATCTGTCATAGCGCTGAAGACAAAGTAGGGCGTGATGCTTATTACCCTCGCATAGCAGGTAAACCGCAGGGGTATCTTTTTAATCAAATGCGCAATTTTAGGGACGGCCGACGCTATTATCCGCCAATGGCCATTCTGTTGGAAAATATGTCGGACGAATACCTGTTGGAGATAGCACAGTACTTTTCATCTTTGCAATTACCTTACCCTGACCCTGAGCGAATTCAGATGCAACCCGAGGAAATCAAACTGGCAGAGCACCTGATTTATTCAGGATATCCAGAGCGGGATATCCCGGCATGCAGTGCCTGTCATGGAGATGTTTTGATGGGTGTAGAGCCTGCTATTCCAGGCTTGATTGGATTGCCTCGCGCTTATATCACGGCACAGCTGGGCGGGTGGCGCAATGGAGGTATCATGCGGGGTGGGAAGCCTGACTGCATGTCTGCAATTGCTAAACAGTTGACCGAGGACGAAGTCAATGCAGTTGCAAAATGGTTGGCGAATCAATCGGCTTCTGGGAAACCAAGTTCATTTGATGTGCTTTCATCTGAGTTGATAGATCGCTGCAGCCGAACTATTCTGGAAAACGGAGGTGCAGAGTGAAGCGTTTGGCCATAATACCCCGCGTAAGTTGGTGGAAAAATATTACTTTGCTGTGGATGTGCGTGATATTGCAAGCAATGGCTGCGGAGATTACGGCAAGCGAACCAGAATATTCTGACGAAGTGAGTTATGGCGCCTACCTAACCCGCATCGGAAATTGCATGGGATGCCATACGGCTAAAGGTGGCGTGCCATTTACGGGTGGACGCCGATTGTCTACATCATTTGGTGTATTCATTACCCCCAATCTTACCCCCGACAAAGAAACCGGGATTGGCCGCTGGACGCAACAGGATTTCTGGCAAGCACTGCATCAGGGCAAGTCGCGTGATGGGCGACTTCTATATCCAGCTTTTCCTTATACCGAATATACCAAAGTAACACGCCAGGACACCGATGCGATATTTGCTTATCTGCAATCGTTAGCGCCTGTTCCGCAATCCAATCCGCCGCACGATATTTTCTTTCCCTATAATTCCCAATCGCTGCTCGCAGTCTGGCGCGCATTGTATTTTAAAGAAGGCATTTATGAGCCGGATCAATCCAAAAACCAAACATGGAATCGCGGCGCTTATCTGGTACAAGGATTAGGTCACTGTAATGCCTGTCATACCACTCGTAATATATTGGGAGCGAGTCAAGATGAAGCCTTGATGGGTGGACAAATAATGGGCATGAATTGGTATGCGCCTTCTCTGTCCTCGCATTTGGAAGCAGGCAGTGGCGATTGGGAGATCGATGAAATCGTTGCTTTGTTAACAACAGGCGTAACAAAACGTGCTATGGCTTCGGGTCCCATGGCAACCGTTGTCAGGCAAAGTCTGCAATACTTGTCGCAAGAAGATGCTCTCGCTATGGCGACCTATCTAAAATCACTGACAGAAAATGAGACAGGCAAGTTGCCTGGTGTCCAGTTCTCGGTGATGTCGGGCAGCTTGCGGAAACATTTGGATCTGGGTGGGCAGCTTTATCAAGAATATTGTCAAGCATGTCATGGTGCAGACGGAAAAGGTGCCCCAGGCATTTATCCTGCGTTGGCCGGTAATCGGGGTGTAATTATGGATTCGCCATTGAATACTATTCGTAGCGTGCTGAATGGCGGCTATCCGCCCACAACGGCGGATAATCCCCGGCCTTATGGAATGCCACCGTTCCAACAGATTTTACGTAATGAAGAAGTGGCGCTGGTGGTGTCTTATATCCGAAATGCTTGGGGAAATCGTGCCAGTTTAGTAAGAGCGTTGGATGTTGATCGTAGTAAAGGCGGGAATGATTAACAAGACCTGAGATAGTGTTCACAGCATAGTATGCCTATGATCCATTACTATTTTTAGTATTTGTTTGCAAGTACCTCTAGTAAGCAATAACACAAGATATCAATATAACTATCAGAAAATGAGATAAATAATGAGCGCAAAACAATATGTGCAGCATTTGTTGAGCTTTATCGATGAAAGCCCGAGTCCTTGGCATGCCGTTGCTTCGATTGAAGCTGCAATCCAGGCTTTTCAGTTTGTTAAGCTGGATGAGATGGTCAAATGGCAGTTACAAACAGGCGGTCGATATTACGTGGTGCGCGATGACTCTTCGATCGTACTGTTTGTGCTGGGGCGTAAAGCACCTGCTGAATCGGGTTTCAAGATTGTGGGGGCGCATACGGATTCACCGGGATTCCGCATCAGACCGAATGCCGCGACCGCGAGTAATGGCATTGCCAGGATTGGTGTTGAAATTTACGGTGGACCGATCCTGGCAACCTTTACCGACCGCGATCTAAGTTTGGCCGGGCGAGTTAGCTATGTTGATGACAAAGGAAATCTTTCTCAAAAATTAGTGCGTTTCTATCAATCTTTAGTACGCTTGCCGAATCTTGCGATTCATTTGAATCGAGGCGTCAATGAGGATGGATTGAAACTACATAAGCAAAATGAATTATTTCTATTGTTCACACAACTGACCGCAGATCAACTACCACCGCAGCCTTATTTTGTCGCATTATTGGCGCAGGCGGCAGGAATAGAGGCTGCACAGCTATTATCCTGGGATCTGGCTGTTTACGATACGCATAAAGGGACATTCTGGGGCGCAAACCAGGAATTTTATGCCAACAGTCAGATTGATAACCTGGCATCTTGCCATGCTGGATTGCAAGCCTTACTGAACGATGCTGTCATAAACACTGCTGAAAGTACGCTGGTCTGCGCCTTCTTCGATCATGAAGAAATTGGTAGCAAAAGCCATATCGGAGCTGCCGGTAATTTTTTAACCGATGTGTTACAACGGATCAGTATTGCAACTTCATCGGACCGGGAAGCTATGTCATGCGCGTCCGCGAATAGCTTTTTGATCAGCGCGGATATGGCGCATGCTTATCATCCCAATTTTGCTTCAGCCTATGAAGCTGACCATAGTGTGATTGTCAACCAAGGCCCAGCGATTAAATCCAATGCGAATCGACGCTATAGCACTGAAAGCATTTCCACCGCACATTTTATTCGCTGGTGTAAAGAAGCGGATGTCCCCTATCAACGCTACTCACATCGTAGCGACTTGCCTTGCGGCAGTACGATCGGTCCGATTGCTTCAGCGCAGCTAGGTATTCGTAGCGTCGATATTGGCTGCCCGATGTGGGCTATGCACAGTGTCCGCGAAAGCGCAGGGGTACAGGATCATGAATATATGATTAAGGTACTGAAGCAATTTTTTAGTAATTGATGGTGCGGTAAAATTTCCGGTACTGAGTGATGCGTAAAATTGTAAGCAATTCATATAAGTATTAATTATTGTGAGAAAAATCACTGCTTTTCATTCTGAAAAAAATAATAATCAATGTCGAAATGAGATTGATAGGCTGGTTATCAATACTGAATAAACGCACGATTTGATTCTTTCTAAGCTTAACAAAGCACGGAGAAAAAGAGGTTCGATATGCTCGATATTATGATTGCAGTTTTTCTGATATACGCACTTTTCTCAGGATTAGTCAGCGGTGTCAATGAACTGATAATCCAATGGATTGGAATGCGAGGCAAGATGTTATTTGAAGGCATTGCAATGATGCTGGGGGAGTTGCCCAAGAAAACCTGTAAACCGGGTATTCTTAAACCATTTTTCATAAAAGGCGCAAATCTTACCGAAGATCTATACAAACATCCGCTGATTGACTCGCTGTCACCGGCAGGGAGTGAGAGACCTTCGTATATATCGTCGGCCACTTTTTCGGCTGCACTCATTCAAACACTGTCGAATGACGGTTCATTGGCTGCATTGCGGCAGAAACTAGACGATCGGAGTACCCGCTTGGGTCAATTATTCGGTCCTATGCTCGATGAAGTCAATGGAGATCTGGAAAAATTTAAGGCCAAAATCGAAACTCACTTCAATGAAGTAATGGACAGAGTGGGCGGATGGTACAAACGCCGTACGCAAGTTGTGCTGTTTGCGATTGGATTAATGCTGGCTGTGTTATTTAACGTCGATAGCATTCATATCATGCAACAACTGCAAAAAGATCCAGCACAAGTGGAAAAGCTGGTGCAGATGGCGGAAGCTAAAATGCAAGCTATTGAAGAACAGAATCAGAAATCAAACACCAATGTAGACGCTGTTTCGGAAGTTGATAAAAGTGTAGACGTCAACATCAAAGCACAATTTGCCGACCTTAAAAGTCAATTTGAAGCCTTCAATAATTTGACGTTACCTATTGGATGGGCTTTTTCAGATCAGTCCAATTCTTTTTTTGACTCTTTTGATTACCCAGCTCAACAAAACCGAAGCTTAAGCTTTCTTGGCTGGCTTCTCACTGCTTTGGCAGCCACATTGGGTGCGCCATTCTGGTTTGATGCTATATCTAAACTATTTACAATTCGCGGAGCCGGTAAAAAACCTGATGAATCTACTACAGCATCTGCGACACCTGTAGTGCAAGTGGTTACAACCCCAGAGAGTGGCACGGTGGTGCATGATATTCAACTGAACGATTTTGAAGCGAGTCGGTTAAATGGTGACGATATTGAAGGTTTGCAAAGAGCCTTGGGAGTCCCCGCTGCAAAAATAAATGGAAAATTTAGCGAGGAGCTGAGAAATTCACTCCGCGAATGGCAGCGCATCACTGGAAGAACCGTAACCGGCCAATTTGATGAGCCGACTGTATTGGCTCTGCTATACGCTGAATCAGGAGGAAAATAAACATGGCTGGTAGTGTACATATATTGCCCCAGGCAGGACGTCCGGATATCTCTGCCGAAACGCTGGAAGCATGGCTGGCTCCTCACAAAGAAGAACTGCAAAAGTTTCAGCTATGGATTGTGGGGATTCGCGGTTTTTTTCCTGCTATTGGTCCTTCCGGGCAGAATGACCGCAATGTATACGATGATGCGATCATTCTGCGGGTTCCGTCCCTCAATATTTTTGCTGCTTTTAATGGCAATACCGATCCCTCAAGAATTTACAAGGGTTTCGGCAAGAGTGAGCAAACCAAAGGAATGGCCGTTCTGAAAACAGGATTATGGCCGGCTTACCGTTTTGACCGACATAATGGCAATCAACCACATGAAGCTATCTGCCAAAGAGCGGGTACGGTTACGGTAATTCGGGACGGTGATCCGCCCTATCCGGATACCGGGAATTTTGGCATTAACATTCATCGAGGGGGTTATACAAAAACATCCAGCCTTGGATGCCAGACCATTCCTCCAGAGCAATGGGACGAGTTTTATTATCAAGCGAGTGACGCTGCAAAAAAACTTTGGGGAAGCGCGTGGAAAAGTAAGGCCATTGCTTATGTGTTGCTGGAGAATAAGGCATAGTCCCACTCGAAATATGAAAACTGGTTGGAAGTTTTAAGTTATCGCGTTAGATCATCGCATGATCAATGCGCTGGGATGTTGAATTAACAGGCTGTAATGATCCTTGTTGCGCGATACCCAGCCACGAATCTCCAGTGATTTCCCAACATAAGTACTCAGCGCAGGAAACAGATCGAGGTTTGTATTCAAGATGCGTATATCAATCTTGTCATCAAATATCAGTCGCGTGTATTTCCTGCTTTTCTTAATCGATGCCGGGGCTCCGGTAAATCGCTGCCAGCCTTTGTTGTGGTTGGCAATTTGAGCGATTGGCTTGGGTTGATAATCCGGCATTGACCAGATGCCGAGTTTTTGTTTTTCAGCCTGCTGCTGCGCTTGAATCAGTTTGTCGCTGTAGCGTACATTGGGCGGGATGATGCTGACAAAGGCCAAACCATTTTCCAATAGTGCCTGGTTAATATGTTTGCCATCCGGCGTAAAAACATGGGCAAGCAAACGCTTGTACTTATCTCGCTTGGTTTGATCATATTCCAGATAGACTTTGTTTTCCTGTAGCTGAGCCTGCAGCCACTTCTTGGCTGCAACGCCACCGGGCTCTTCCGCACGCAGCCGACTTTCAATTTCAGGCGTGTTAATGCCTAACAAACGAATCTGTTTTTTATCTTCCAATATGATGGTATCGCCATCGTATACTCTGACAACAGAATGTAAATGGCGCCCGGGTTGACTGATAATATCGAGTTTTTTGGCACCAGTTGAGGGTACGTCTGAATAGGTTATGCGGCCCCGGTCATCGACGCTGCGGTAGATTTCGCTTGCGAATCCATTGGATGTAAAAAAACTAAGGATCAGATAGCCAATCAGATAGTGCTGTTTGCTAAAAAACATAGACGATATCTCAGAAGAATGGATTGTAGTAGGCCGCTGGAAAACGTTTCCGAAGCAGCTGATGCAAGGAAAAAACAGGTGAAAAAGCGCAATTTATGCTTAATAAATGAGCCTTTTGAGCCTTTTTTAACGCCGCATCAGCAAGGTAGACAGTTTCTTCACGACCCTGTTAGATAAAACTTGGTCTGCATGATGCCATGATATCTAACTATAGAAAATACAAAAAACAATGCTGATTGATGCCTATAAACTTAATTGCATCAATACCAATGATCGTACGTGGTTCCTCCGCAAAATGACTTTGCGGAGGAAAGGGATAAAGTGAATTGAGCTAGATCCGATTTAGTGGGCGGGCAAGTATTTCGAGAATGCTACATTTTTCTCAAGTTTTTGCATGCAAGTTTTAGCGAAATCAGCAAGGTGACGTGGTTTACTGAAACCGGACACTCCAGTTAAGAGAAAATAGCTTAAGTGGAGGAAGAAATGGTAACGAGAAAGCAATATACGAAAGAATTTAAATTAGATGCGATCAGCCTAGTATTGGATCAGGGCCACACGACGTCAGAAGTATCTCGAAACCTTGAGATCACGCCCAATATGTTGAGGAGGTGGATCAGGGAATACCAGGCAGATGATGCTGATCAGTCATTCCTGGGTAATGGGAAACTGACACCAGAACAGGAAGAAATCCGGCAGTTGAAAGCACAAATCAAGCAGCTCAAGCTGGAGAGAGAAATACTAAAGGAAGCGACGGTCTTTTTCGCGAAAGAAACGAAGTGAAGTATTCGTTCATCACCCAAAGGAAAAATACCTATCCTGTTGGCTTGATGTGCCAACTTATGGGTGTAAGTCGTAGTGCCTACTATGGTTACGTTCGGTGCGTTGATAATGGCTATGTCACAATTAATTATTGAATTATTTGTCCAACGTGCATTGAGATATAGAGGTGTGCACAATGAAATCAACGGAATTCAAAACGTGGATGGATTCGATTGAACGCATGAGCCGTAATCAGCGAGACAAACTCCGGAAGAGATTGGAAGGAAAAGAGAATACTGATGAAGTAATTGCATTGATCGAACGTAATCAGGACGACAAACCTGCTTGTCCCTATTGTAAGACAAGCAACCTATATCGCTGGGGAAAAGCCAGTGAGCTGCAGCGTTATCGATGTCGTCAATGCAATCGGACGTTTAACGCGCTAACAGGCACGCCACTGGCACGGTTACGGCACAAGGACAAATGGTATGAATATGAGCAAACGATGATTCAGGGATTAAGCATCCGAAAATCATCGGACAGTTGTGGAATAGCCAAGAACACAAGCTTTAAGTGGCGTCATCGTTTTTTACAAATACCTTCGACTGGTCAACCCAGCAAAATGAATGGTATTGTCGAAGCAGATGAAACCTATTTTCTGGAATCCTTCAAAGGACAGCGTCGTTTACCCAGATCTGCACGCAAGCGTGGTGGTAAAGCCGTCAAGAAAGGGACATCAAAAGAACAAGTGCCCGTATTAGTGGTACGCGACCGTCATGGTGAGACTGCAAACTGTATACTGCATGGCACAAGTGCGCGGCAAATTGAACCAGTGCTTATTCCTTTGTTAAATAAGGATGTAATCTTGTGCACTGATGGGTTGCCCACTTATAAACAGATTGCCCGGCAAGCAAACATTGCCCACCGTCCAGTCAATATTGCCGCAGGTCAGAGAGTTATAAACAACATCTATCATATTCAGAACGTCAATGCGTATGATAGCCGGCTCAAGCAATGGATGAGGAAGTTTAATGGTGTGGCAACACGTTATCTTGGGAGTTATCTCGGATGGCACAGAATGATTGAACGCCTCGGTCAAAGTATTACCCCAACTCTTTGTTTCCTAGCATCTCTTGGGAAAACAAGGCAGATTCAATAACTAATTGTGACATAGCCTTTTAAAAACGCTATGTTGTATTCCTGGTTTTGCAATCATGGCGTACTTTACTTCGTTAGCTTCGCAAAGTACGCCGTTTCCTTTAGTATTTCTCTCTCCAGCTTGAGCTGCTTGATTTGCGCCTTCAACGGTCGAATTTCTTCTTGCTCCGGCGTCAGTTTCCCATTACTCCGGAATAACTGATCAGCTTCATCCGCCTGATATTACCTGATCCACCTCCTCAGCATATTGGCATTGATTTCCAGGCTTCGAGACACTTCCGATGTCGTATGGCCCTGATCCAATACCAGACTGATTGCATCTGATTTGTATTCCTTTGTATATTGCTTTCTCATTATCATTTCTTCCTCCAGTTAAGCTATTTTCTCTTAACTGGAATGTCCGGTTTCATTAAGCCAGGTCAGATATCATTATATTCATACTCTGGAAGGTTAGCTGTACCTGGCGGTTGTGATCGACTTGTTTTCTCGTCAAGTCGTGAGCTGGTCAATGGCCGCACATATGAAAACCCACTTAGTCAACGATGCACTCCTGACGGCTATTTGGAAACGTAAATCCGAAAAAGGCTTATTGTGGCATACCGACCGGGGTAGCAATATGCCTCAGAAAGTCACCGGAAATTACTAAAGCAGCATGGCATCCAGCAAAATATGAGCTAGAAGGGCAATTGCTGGGACAACGCCGTGTCGGAAAGCTTCTTCCATACCTTACCGAATTGATCTATCATCAAACGTTTCATTCTCGAGAAGAAGCTAAGCAGGCTGTGTTTGAATATATCGAAGTGTTTTACAACCGGCAGCGATTACATTCAGCTAATGGATATATATCCCCCGTTGACTTCGAGTTGCAGCAAAATGCTGCTTAACCTTGTGTCCAGAAAAGTGTTGATACATCATCTCCTGCAAACCCGGGGCGGTTCAATAAGCGCTATGATGATTTAGAAACTTTTGTGTAGTTTCTTATGCAAAGAAAGAAGGATTTTTGAACTCCGGATTAGGATATTTATAAAAACCTTCGCCGGAGTTGACGCCTGTTTTTCCTTTATCTAAATATTGTTCTTTGAGCTGTTCTGCCACAATAGCCAATTCAGGATCTGTTGCTGCGGCATTTTTGGTAACATGGTATATCACGTTCAGGCCAGTTTCATCCATTTGGGCAAACGGTCCCATTACCGTTTTACTCATATTTTGAACCATCCATACTTTATCGACTATCTTGTAATTTACAATGCCTAGGAAGTGAAGTTTCAAAGCTGCAAATCCCCAAGGGATGAACAGGGAATTGATAACATATCCTGGATATTCAACCGCTATGGGGACTGGCGACAAGCCAATTTTCTCCACAAAATCGACAACCGTGTCAAAGGATTCTTTGTTGGTTCCACCGTGGGCCATTACTTCAGATAATGGTTTCTCCCAAACTATACTAAGAAAGTGCATGGCCAAGAAACGGTCCGGACCTTTAATTTCATCTACCCAATTACTTGGTACGAATGAGGAAGAGTTAGAGGTTAAAATAGTATCTTCCCTGGCGATTCTTGAAACGTTGTACCAAAATTCTTTTTTGATTTTTACATCTTCCGGCACCGATTCACTTATTAAATCGGCATTCGCAAAGGCTTCCTCTATATTAGTTGTATAGGAAATCCTGTTCAAGCTTGCATTGACCTCTTCTTGCGTACTTCGCCCTTCTTCAACGAAAGCTTTGGCGTAATTTTGGTGCAATTGCTTTCCATTCTCTAGTCCTTTTTCAAATGGGTCGTAAACCTTTACAGTAAACCCATTAAATGCGGTTTGCCATGATATTTGTGATCCCATGACACCGGCACCTGCGATTGTTACATTTTTAATTTTCATAATTTCTAATATTCTAACGTTGTTGAGTATGCTTTCATCACTCTACAAAATTAGGTTGTGTGTAGCAAGCTAAATCGTCCTAAAAAGCCAAATCAACCCGAGGCAACCTGATTTTGCATTGAGGTGGCCCCGTAAATTCGGCCACAGAATGGATTGATGTGTCAACACTTTTCTGGACACAAGGTTAAGCAGCATTTTGCTGCAACTCGAAGTCAACGGGGGATATATATCCATTAGCTGAATGTAATCGCTGCCGGTTGTAAAACACTTCGATATATTCAAACACAGCCTGCTTAGCTTCTTCTCGAGAATGAAACGTTTGATGATAGATCAATTCGGTAAGGTATGGAAGAAGCTTTCCGACACGGCGTTGTCCCAGCAATTGCCCTTCTAGCTCATATTTTGCTGGATGCCATGCTGCTTTAGTAATTTCCGGTGACTTTCTGAGGCATATTGCTACCCCGGTCGGTATGCCACAATAAGCCTTTTTCGGATTTACGTTTCCAAATAGCCGTCAGGAGTGCATCGTTGACTAAGTGGGTTTTCATATGTGCGGCCATTGACCAGCCCACGACTTGACGAGAAAACAAGTCGATCACAACCGCCAGGTACAGCCAACCTTCCAGAGTATGAATATAAGTGATATCGCCCACATATACCCGATTTATCTGATCAATGGCGAACTAACGATCCAAATAGTTAGGTGCAATCAGCAGTTCATGTTTTGAATCTCCAGCGGCTTTTTTTAATATATCTCGCTCTTCACGGGCAATAGCTAATTCACGCTCTAGCACACGAATACGTAATTGTTCGGCACTCAGCTTGCTGACACCGAGGCTGCCTGTGAGCGTGCCTTGCTGATATTGCGAAATCCAAGTTCTGATCAAACCGCTTCTTTCTTAAATTCTTCTGTAAACACACGACGGGGAATACGTTTCATAAAAACTCCTATCAAGTTGATAAAATATCATCAACTTGCCCGCCCTCAAAATCAGACCTTACTCACATTTTGATGATGACGAGAAACTTATAGAGTTGATTGCAAAGACTCCTTAGTGTGTACGGAATGACAAATAGAAACCACTCAGAGATTTCTTAAACGAGAAAACTACGCTGGAAAGTAATTTAAGCCAAACTTATGGAAGAAAGTGGATTAAAATTGACGCCTATTAAATCGGATTGATCAATTGATGATATTGGTAACGCTAAGTATTCCTCGATTATCCATAGGCGTGTCAGGAATATTTTAAATTATTACAAAACACTGCGATTATCGTTCATCTTTTCTCAAAAAAATTAATCATTGAGTATGGCATCTGAAACTTTGATTGAGGTCAATGACCTGAATTTCTCCTATCCTGCGCGCGCGATTCTGAACGGCATCAATATGACTATGCGGCGTGGCCAGGTCATTGCGGTGATGGGCGGCAGCGGATCAGGGAAAACCACGTTGCTGCGATTAATCAGTGGCGCGATTCAGCCCACTTCCGGATATGTAAAATTTGCCGGAGAAGTAGTGCATGAACTGGATCGTGATGCGTTGTTCAAGCTGCGACGCAAAATGGGTATGCTGTTTCAGTTTGGCGCATTATTTACTGACTTGTCCGTGTTTGATAATGTGGCGTTTCAGATGCGTGAGCACACCAATTTACCGGAGTCGATGATTCGTGATCTGGTATTGATGAAATTGCATGCAGTCGGTCTGCGCGGCGGACATCAATTGATGCCCAATGAATTATCCGGCGGAATGGCGCGGCGTGTGGCTTTAGCCCGTTCGATCGCACTGGATCCGATGTTGATCATGTATGACGAACCATTTACTGGGCTTGATCCGATTTCGTTAAGCGTGATTGGCAATCTGATCCGCCGGTTAACGGACTCTCTCGGCATGACTTCGATAGTGGTGACGCACGATGTGCATGAATCGTTAAAAATTGTTGATTATGTTTACTTTATTGCAGATGGCGTGATAGCGGCCGAAGGCACGCCTAAAGAAGTGCGCGAATCGATTGCGCCTTTTGTGCATCAATTTATCCACGGCGAAGAGGATGGGCCGGTGCCTTTTCATTATCCTGCGCAAGCCTACCGGAAGGATCTGAATCTGGAGGATATCGTTGCTTAAGCAGATTATATCCGGTATTCAGAATATCGGGCATCGTGCGATCGAAAGCGTCTGGCGGCTAGGTGTTGCCAGTCGTTTTTTTATTCTAGTGTTATTAAAATCCGGCACCAGTCTGCGTCGATTTGATCTAGTTATACGGGAATTATATTTTACCGGTGTATTGTCGCTGATCATTATCGTGGTATCAGGCTTGTTTGTGGGGATGGTGCTCGGTTTACAGGGCTACGAGACATTACAGAAATACGGTTCGGAGTCAGCCGTTGGCACGCTGGTGGCGTTGTCTTTGGTGCGTGAATTGGGCCCGGTCGTAGCAGCGCTATTGTTTGCCAGCCGGGCCGGTTCTGCCATTACTGCAGAAATAGGTTTGATGAAAGCAACCGAACAATTGGCGGCAATGGGGATGATGGCGGTTGACCCGATTGCCCGTGTCGTCGCTCCGCGGTTTTGGGCCGGCGTGATTTCCATGCCATTTTTGGCAGCAATGTTTTCAGTGATGGGTGTTTTTGGCGGATATCTTGTTACTGTGTTATTCATCGGCGTGGATGAAGGCTCTTACTGGTCGCAAATGCAAAGTGCGGTTGATTTCCGGTTTGATATATTAAATGGTTTCATTAAAAGCTGTTTTTTTGGTGTGGCGGTTACCGCGATTGCGGTTTTTGAAGGATATGATGCACCGCCGACGGCAGAAGGCGTATCCGGTGCGACTACGCGCACGGTAGTCACTTCTTCATTAGTCATTTTAGGGCTTGATTTTATTTTGACCGCTTTTATGTTTAGAGGGGTAAGTTAATGCAGCGGACAACGATGGATTTATGGGTGGGTGTGTTTGTGATCACGGGCATCATTGCGCTCATGATCCTGAGTCTTAAGGTTGGCAATCTGAATGTTTATAATCCCGCGCAAAGTTATGTGATCACCGGGAATTTTGAGAATATCGGTGGCTTAAAGATCCGTGCGCCAGTGAAGAGCGCAGGTGTCGTAGTTGGGCGTGTAACGAATATACAGTTTAGTACGGAAACTTACGATGCGGTTGTGACTATGAGCATGGATGGCCAATTTGAATTTCCTAAAGATACATTTGCCAGTATTTTGACGTCAGGGTTGTTGGGAGAACAGTATATTGGATTGGCTGCAGGTGGCGATGAGGCGAAGTTCAAAGAGGGTGATAAAATAATGAAAACCAATTCCGCCATGGTGCTTGAAGAATTAATCGGACGTTTTTTATTTAATAAAGCGGCAGAAGATGATTCTTTCTAATTCAATGGGTTGTTAATTTTATTCTGGTTGGTTAGTATTGCATATTACGATTTACAATTTACGGTTAAAAACTTGATGAGGTGATAATGAAAAGGTTTCTCGGGTTAATGATACTCATGCTTGCTAATTTGGTAGCATCGTCTGCTTGGTCAGTAGATTTGGCACCGGACAGACTAGTGGACAGGACAGTAAAGGAAGTGATCGGGATTATCCAAAAAGATGAAGAGCTGAGAAGTGGCGATAGAGAAAAAATGTTCGATTTGATCGAGGCTAAGATTCTGCCACACTTCAATTTTTCGCGCATGACGCAGCTTGCAATGGGGCAGCATTGGTCCAAAGCCCAGCCGGAGCAGCAAAATAAGATTGTGAATGAATTCCGCATACTGCTGGTTCGCACGTATTCCAATGCGTTAACAAGTTATCATGATGAAGCGATTAAAGTGAATCCATTACCTGATTTAGGTGATCGTACTGAAACCAAGGTGCGTACCATGGTGATTCAAGGGAAAGGAAAAGAGCCCGTTCCGATCGATTACAGCATGGAAAAAAAACCAGATGGCTGGAAAGTCTATGATGTTACAGTGGCTGGCGTGAGCCTGGTGACAAATTATCGTGGAAGTTTCAACAGTCAGGTTCGCAAAGGCGGTGTGGAAGGGCTTTTGAAAGCCTTGTCGGATAAAAATAAGTCGCTTGAGAGGAAAAGATAGTTGTGACGGTGAGTCGATATGATCCTTACACCACAATGATTTTTCGCGATAACAACAGAGTTATTGTGCAAGGTTCGGTCACGATTGATAATGTTGTGCGGTTGATGCAAGAAGGAATCGCGTTGTTTGATGATCAGCCATTAACGATTGATCTGGAGCAAGTGTCTGAAGTCGATTCAACCATTATCAGCATGTTGCTTGAATGGTTGCGTGCAACACGCAAAAATACCCATACGCTGCAGTTCATTAACCTTCCTGAGAATCTCACCAGCCTGGTTCAGTTATATGGAGTGGCGGAATTAATTCCGATTCCGCCACCCCCAGCCACACCCCAAAGCGCTTCTTGATCCGATACGATTCTGCTGTCTCTGAAGTTCTTATAATTTAACTCCCTATACGATGTTATCTGCGATTGAAATCAAGCGCGTATGTAAAGATTTTGGAAGCATGCGCGCATTAGTCGATGTGGATTTGGAGATTTCTCCAGGGGAATTTTTTGCATTGCTGGGCCCCAATGGTGCCGGAAAAACAACGTTGATCAATATTATTGCCGGCTTGTCCTTGGCCGATAGTGGCTCGGTCAATGTGATGGGACACAACGTTATTACACAATACCAGCAAGCGCGGCGGAATCTGGGGGTCGTTCCACAGGAATTAGTATATGATCCTTTTTTCAGCGTACGCGAGGTTTTACTCATCCAATCCGGTTATTACGGGATAAAACACAATAATCTCTGGGTAGACGAAATTATTGAACGCCTCGATTTAACCGACAAGGCCAATGCGAATATGCGCTCGCTATCCGGTGGCATGAAGCGGCGCGTTCTGGTTGCGCAAGCACTGGTACACAAACCGCCAGTCATTATTCTGGATGAACCGACAGCGGGGGTGGATGTTGAGTTGCGGCAAACCTTATGGGATTTTATCAAGCAACTTAACCAGGATGGGCATACGATTGTTCTGACCACACATTATTTGGAAGAAGCGGAAACGTTGTGCAACCGCGTGGCTATGCTCAAGGAAGGTAGGATTATTGCATTGGATAGCACGCAGAACCTGATTGAAAAATTGGTTTCAGGCAACTCGGTAAAAATAAGATTGCTACCCGATAACCTACCGTTGGTGCTTCAACCGTTGAAGAAAAGTTGCACTAATGGCTTGTATGAACTACGAATAGATAATTATGCACACCTAGAATTTATTCTGTCGGCTTTGAGATCTGAAAATATACACATACAGGAAATGCATTTGCAGCAACCTGATCTGGAGGATGCTTTTGTTAGTCTCATCAGAAATAGTGGGAATAAATTGCAATGACCGGTTTTTTGACCCTGTTGCATAAAGAATTGCTGCGTTTCTGGAAAGTCGGTTTCCAAACAATCATAGCACCGATGGTTTCCACTCTGCTGTATCTGCTGGTTTTCTTTCACGTGCTGGAGACGCGGATAGAAGTTTACCCGGAAGTGGCGTATACGATTTTCCTGATCCCCGGATTAGTCATGATGTCAGTGATCCAGAATGCCTTTGCAAATTCATCTTCCAGCATGATTCAATCCAAAATTAGCGGCAACATCGTGTTTGTCTTGCTTTCACCTCTCACGTATCGTGCCATATTTTTTGCGTATATACTGGCATCCATTGTTCGTGGTCTTTTGGTGGGTTTGGGCGTTTATCTGGTCACATTGATATTTTTTGATATTCCGCTACTATTACCCCTTTGGGCAATATTGTTTGTCATTCTGGGAAGTGCGATACTGGGCGCATTGGGATTAATTGCAGGAATTCTGGCGGACAAGTTTGATCAATTAGCCGCTTTTCAGAATTTTATAATTTTACCGCTCACGTTTTTATCAGGCGTCTTTTATACTATTCATTCACTGCCAGCCGGTTGGCAGTATTTATCTCACCTTAATCCATTTTTTTATATGATTGATGGATTTCGCTACGGTTTTTTTGGTGTATCGGATATTTCGCCTCATATTAGCTTATTGATTGTTTCTATGTGCCTGATAGCGATATCTGCCCTGACCATCAATCTGCTCAGAAGCGGATATAAACTGAGACAGTAAAATAATTTTGCTTTACTTTAATATGCTAACGCATGAAGGAGAATTAAAATGCTTACCGCAGAGGAAATTAAAACATATATTGAATCATCGCTACCCTGTGAGCATGTGCTGGTGGAGGGAGACGACGGAGTTCATTTTCATGCACTGATCGTCAGTTCTGAATTTAATGGGAAGAACGCGGTGCAACAGCATCAGTTAGTATACAAATCACTGGGCGATAGAATGAGGCAGGAAATTCATGCGCTATCAATGAAAACGCTGACACCTGAACAATGGGCAGCAGCATCCCAATGATGCAAGATAATAACTGATAATTGATTGGCATCGTTCAGCCAAAGAAAATAATTTATAACTAACCCCTATTTATTGATCTGGAATTTCATTGTTTAGATTACTTGGTGCCTTCGTCGGGTTTTTCATCTTTGGCTTTTTGGGCATTTTCCTGGGCTATTTTGTTGGAAGCTTTATAGACCGTTTTAACGCGTACGGTTCAGGTGGGATGAATCCATTTAATGCTACGCGCCGCCAGTCGGTTTTTCTGGAAACCACTTTCATATTGATGGGAAAGCTGGCTAAATCGGATGGGCGTGTTTCTGAGACTGAGGTGTCGCATGTAGAGCTGTTCATGCAGAAACTTGGCATGACGCACGAGCACCGATTAAAAGCCATCGCTTTATTCAAGCAAGGGGCATCGGCTAACTATGATATTCACCCGCAAATAAATCAATTTCTCGCTGTATGTGGCGCTTCCAGCAACTTGAAGCAAATGTTGCTGGTGTATTTGATCATCATGGGATTATCGGATGGACAGTTGAATTCCGTCGAAGAAGCGCTTTTGCGCGAGATTGCCGGGTACCTTGGGTATCATCAGGCGGCATTCGATCAGCTAATCGACATGGTGAAGAATCAAATGCATTTTTCCGGTGGACAAACAAGCTCACCCCATGCATTGGAGGACGCATACCGAGCGCTAGGTGTCAGTAAAGATAGTACAGACCAACAAGTCAAACGGGCTTATCGTAAGCTGATGAGTCAATATCATCCGGACAAATTGATGGGACAAGGCGTGCCGGAGGAAATGGTCGCAATGGCCACTGAACAGGCCCAAGAAGTCCAGACTGCCTATGATTTAATTAAAAAGAACCGGGACCAAAATCGATAAGGCCTCTTAGTCGACTCAATCATTCAACTGAACCATGAAACCACTGCTGTACACATTCCGCCGTTGCCCTTATGCAATGCGTGCTCGATTGGCCATTAAAGTCAGCGGAGTCGAAGTGACGACGCACGAAGTCAGTCTGCGCGCCAAGCCGAAAGAAATGCTGGAATGTTCACCCAAAGGCACTGTGCCGGTATTAAAATTTGCCGATGGCAGCGTACTCGAACAAAGCCTGGACATCATGCAATGGGCGCTTTCCATCCATGACCCTGAGCATTGGCTTGAGAGTGATCAAGAAAAATCAAATGCAATCATGTCACTGATCAAGCAAAATGACGAATCGTTTAAACCCGCGTTGGATCTCTACAAATATGCCGTTCGGTTTCCCGAACATTCTGAGGCTTATTATCGCGAACAAGCTAAACCCTTTTTAGCCGACCTGAATGCACGTTTGAGTCAGGATGGTTACCTGTTGTATGCCCGCTATACATTGGCTGATATGGCCATCTTTCCTTTCATCCGGCAGTTTTGTAATGTCAATCCGGATTGGTTTTATGCTTCACAATACGCTCATTTAATTGAATGGCTGAATCGTTTGATTGAATCTAACTTATTCCAGAACGTAATGCAGAAAGAAGTTGGTTAACTAGAATAGGCTGTTGAGAAATGTATTCGAAGCAAGCGGGCGTTGGATGCAAGTGGGTGCACGATTAATTTGTTATACGTTTTCATTGGCCCACTCCAATAGATTACTGGATAGTTTTGCAAGTTCTGGAAATATGAGAAGAGAGGCATGCACAGTTTCTTGCTTGATCGGCTCAATGCTGTGAGGATGGCCTGCCTCATTTCGAGCAGCCCTGATTTGCTGGGTAAATGCTGGCCAATAAGATTCATACTCTTCTCTCAATGAAAAAGGCATTTTTTTAGATTTATCATCAAAAACCGACTCCAGACCCAAAAGTGTTTCTTTCGCTCTCCAGGTGGTCAAATTCTTGGGGATCTTCTGTTCTGTTTTTTCGAGCTTGTCTTTAACAGTATCACGCAGATCGTTAATCAGAGCTTCTGACGCAGCACTAACCATAACTGCCGCTGATTTATATAAGCCGGAAACATAACAGTTTAGCCCTTCTTCTAGGTATGATTTTGATATTAGATTGAGTGCCGCAACCGAATAAAGATGTTTGAGATACCCTTCGGGATTTGAAGGATCTCTACCAACACGGGATAAGGCCTCTCGCCCCTGAGATGTGAGATGAAAAAATGGTGGGTTAGGATTCGATAAATTGTAACCCCAAGCCAAATAACCCGTTCTAAACAAATCATGCCATTGCGTTAAAATTGCTTCCTCGATCTCATGGTTGTTACTAGCACTCAGCCTACGACTGACTTCACTTAGAACCGAGTTAGTTTGAAGCGTTGCATCTGCGGGCCTCTTTGGCGACTGTTTTCAATCACTTCCAGTAACGTGCCTCTAATATCCATATCCATTGCTTGATGCTTCTTTTTTCTTACAACGTTTAAATTGATGAACATCCCAAATGAGCGTAGTAGTCAACAACGCAAGCAATGCTCTTTCAGGAGTAATAGGTGTCGTCCGGTCTAGAATCAAGAATTCTTGCTCTTACGTCACGAAGAATAACTCCAATCGTTGTTGGGTGCAATTGATAGTACGCTTCCGATTTCTCGTTGGCTGTATGCGCCTGTCTTGCAGACTGCAATTTATGAGTGTGACAAATATCAGCATACTCAGAAAAATCGTGCTTTCTCGCTCATGTCAATCCAGCTCACATCGAAATGATAGCCTGGTAGCTCAGATGGCGCGCTGAATTTCTGAGTAAGCTCTGAGTAAGCTCTAAATAAAGTTCCGACTCGCTCAATAAAAAGGCACAAATTAACTTTGTGCCTTTGGCAATTACCCATCAGAAAAACTAAGTCTTTTTAAGCTGTGCTTTGCCCTTCATTTTTATTTTTGCGCATCATCATAAAAGCAGCAACGC